>JAGGWL010000263.1 GCA_021157555.1 Deltaproteobacteria bacterium
CTAAGTAGTCGGTTCGGGCAGCGTCCGTGAAGCAGAAATTTCTCATCGTTTATGCCAAATAGGTAAGAATGAGTAAGAAGAAAGGAACAGTAAAGCTTTACACTATTTGCATCTTATCGGGCGCATAGATTTTTGGCATTTTTTTGCATTATTTCAAAATCTTTTTCTGTTAAACCAGCGCCACGCACTATTCTGGCAGCTTTTTCTTGATCAATAAGATCTTCAGGCTCATGAGCATCGGAATTAATTACAAGTCCTGCGCCGATTCTTTTTGCAAGCTTTGCAACATGGCCATTGGTTAAAGAATGCCCTTTTCTGGCAGATATTTCCAGCAGAATTCCTTTTTCCTTAGCCATCATAACCTCATCTTCTGTAATAAGTCCGGGATGAGCCAGTACATCAATATAAGCCTCAAGCGCAGCCTTATTAGTTCCAAGAGCTACGGGTTCGGCTATGGTTTCTCCATGCACTATAATTATTTTAGCACCAAAAGAACGCGCTTTTTTTACAGTATCATGGATAAGAATCGGAGGCACATGCGTAATTTCAATGCCAGGGATCACTTTTATCTTACCAACCCTGTTCAACGCATCAGCAACTGCCGCTATTCTTGGGATTATAAAATCCATATTGGACATGTCGCCATGATCCGTAATCCCAATAATTTTCAATCCGTTAAATTCAGCGCGCCTTGCCAGTTCCGCAGGGATCAGGGCTCCATCGCTAAAAATTGAATGTGTATGCAGATCTATCATTAGAACCTCACTATAGCTTTCCAGATAAATAATTTCACGTTAGGAACGGAGATGAAATAACTTTATCTGAAAATCTATATTTTAAATTTTGTATTTCCCAAACTCCTCCGGAGACAAGCTTCCCAGATAATCAGCCCATTTTTTTCCTTCTTCACTCTTATCCAAAATCTCGGCTGGATCCGAGCTAACGGTTATTGCAGATTTTTCAATCACCTTCTCATCTACAAAAATTGAAGCTTTAAAACGTAAAGCAATGGCTATGGCATCACTTGGCCTGGCATCCATGCAGAATGAACTCTCCAAACCGGTAAAATAGATTTTAGCAAAAAAAATGTTCTCCTCAAGATCGCATATTTCTATCTTTGAAACCGCAATACTGAGCCTGTCCAGAAGATTTTTAAAAAGATCATGGGTCATTGGTCGTTCAAAGTTTATATTTTGCAGGATAGAGGCTATGGACGAAGCTTCAAACAGACCGATCCAGATAGGAATCATATTATCACTTTTCTGAGATTTTAAAAGAATAATCGGTGTGTTTGATGCCGGATCAATTGTCATGCCTGCAATTTGTACTTTATGCAACATAACTGTTATCTCCTTTCTTAGTAATAAGCTTACCCTTAAGAGAATGTAATAATGCTTTTTCTATTTTGACGTCAACAATTTTACCTTCATAAATTCCATCAGAAATGGAGTCACCAGAAATTTTCTGACCATCATCATGCAAAAAATTTACAATTTTATTTGTTGGTGTGCGACCTGTCCACTGAACATTATTATTGGAATTATGCTGCTTATCCGTTTCCTGCTTTTTACTTAAACCTTCCACAAGAACAGGCTGTATCGACCCTGTAAGCAAGTTGTTTTTCCGGGCGGTAAAACCTTCCTGCAGTTTCAGAATTCTCTGTAACCGATTACGCTTTTCATTTTCAGAAATTTTATCGCTAAACCCGGCCGCCTTTGCATTCGGCCGATCAGAATATTTAAACGCAAAAATGCTGTCATATTCCACCTGTTTCATTAATTCAAGCGTATCTTCAAAATCAGACTTTGATTCGCCTGGAAAGCCCGCGATTAAATCTGTAGATAACGCAATATCCGGGCAAATTTTTCGCAGCTTCTCAATTTTTTCTAAATATTCCTCTCTGGTATATTTTCGGTTCATCCTTCGTAAAATTCTATTCGATCCTGATTGTACAGGAAGATGAACATGATTGCATAATTTGTCAAGATTTGCAAAACAGTCAATCAAATCATCAGATAAATCCTTAGGATGTGATGTGGTGAATCTGATACGCTTTAAGCCCTCAATTTGATTTATGGAGGATAGCAGTTCAGGAAACGTGCAGACACCCTCCTTTTTGCCATAGCTGTTTACATTCTGGCCAAGCAATGTGATTTCTCTGGCACCACATTTAACCAGTGCTTTTATTTCCTGAATAATTGCTTCCGGCTTCCGGCTGAGTTCCTTCCCCCGGACATAAGGAACAACACAATAAGTACAAAAATTTTCACACCCCTGCATAATTGTCACAAATTTGGAAATATTTATATTCTGATCATAGTGAATAACCGATTCAATTAGATTTTTTTGATCTGACATCTCAATATCGACCATCCTGCATCCCTGATGTTCAATCTGCTGTATCAGTTCAGGCAGACGCCCTGCGGCATGTGTGCCGAAAACCAGATCCAGACATGGAACTCGTCGAAGAAGCTTTTTACCCTCCTGCTGTGCTACACAACCACCAACGCCAATAATAAGATCCGGTTTTTTTTTTTTTCAACCTTTCCAGACGTCCTAAAAGCGAAAAAAGTTTTTGTTCCGCCTTTTCTCTGATAGCACATGTATTAACAATAATTAAATCAGCACGTTCGGAAAACGAAACCAGCTTATATCCCAATGCTTTTAATCGTATGGCCATCTGCTCGGAATCGTAAATATTCATTTGACAGCCGATTGTAATAATATGTAGATATTTATTTTTCATACTTCTTATTAATTAACACTTTGTTATAGATTTTTAGGAACGGGAACAAAATAATTTCCACAAGTAGGCGCATAGCTTCAGGAATTGTCCACAAATAAGTTGGACAATATTGCGCTTATATTTAGGTCAGGTTTGTTCGATATCATTTAAAGATTCAATCATAATGGTTTTTTTAAGGTCTTGAATAATCATTTCAACTTCTTCTCCACATCCTGGAGCAATATTGATCACGATAATACCCTTTACAGGATCTATGGTAGTCAATACAGCTATACCATCATAAGCCTCTATTATAAACTTCAGGAAACAGATTTCCTTCCGATCTATCCGAAAATATTTTTTTATTGTTTTCAATGTCTGACAAGCCTGCATAATCTTATATAAACCAGTATGCCCTGTCGGGCACAACAAAAAATGAAAGTGCAGTAGAGACAAGGCATGCCTTGTCTCTACCACTTTAGGCACTTTTATATAAATACCACTATTATCCTTATTTTTTCAATAATAAAATTTCGCAGGGGTATGTCCCCGTGCCTGCCTTTTACATTTAGCTGTTGTCCAATCAACTCTAATATTATATATTCCGCTGCATGGAAAAAAAGTGGCATATCATGCAGCCGGATATTGAATCTATCCAGAATATTAAAAGAATATTAAACTGTGACAATATAATGGCGGTTTTACTTGCAAACCGCAATATTATATCAAAAAATAATATTGCCGAATTTTTCCATGCATCAATAGGGAGTATTCGCAAACCTTTTTTATTAAAAGATATGGGCTCTGCGGTAAAAAGAATCTATGAGGCTATTATCAACAATGAAAACATTCTTGTTTTTGGGGATTTCGATACTGACGGTATAACAGCTACTGCGATACTCGTTGAGTTTTTTCGTTATACCGGAGCAAAAGTATCCTATTATATCCCTCACAGGATCAAGGAAGGTTATAGTATTCAACCCTTCCATATTTCTGACTCCTTACTACCTGACAATACAAATCTTATCATAACGGTAGATTGTGGTTCAAGCAGTCATGATGCTGTCAAAGCAGCGAATAAAGCCGGGATAGATGTAATTATCACTGATCATCACAACATATCAGACAGCATACCTGAAGCGTATGCAGTGATAAATCCCAAGCAGAATGACTGCCTTACCGGAGTAGATGACCTTGCAGGTGTGGGTGTTGCTTTTTATCTTATTATAAGCTTGAGAAAACACCTGCGCGACATGCAGTTCTGGCAGAAAAAGCCTGAACCGAATTTAAAAAAAAATTGTGACCTTATAGCTCTTGGCACCATAGCCGATATGGTTCCCCTTGTGAAAGAAAATCGAATACTGACCAGAACAGGTATAGAAATTATAAATTCAAACCGCAGGCCAGGTATCAAGGCGTTATGCAATCTCTGTGGTATAAAAGATTCTTTACTGAATGGAGAAGATATTGCTTTTAAGCTCGCACCCCTGTTAAATGCATCAGGAAGAATGGCTCATGCAAAAGTGGCTGTAGAGCTTTTATTAACAAAAGATAAGCATACAGCTGGAAAGATTGCAAAAACTTTAATTGACATGAATCTTGAAAGGCGGGTAATAGAACAAAGGGCATTTGACGAAATCACTGATTTTTTTCAAAGAAATAATCATATGCTTAAACTGAAAGCTCTTATATTATCAGACAATAGAGCTGAGAATGGGTGGCATCCGGGTGTAATTGGAATCGTTGCTGCAAGACTTGTAAAACAATATCACAAACCTGTTATACTTATAGCTGTCACAAACGGAATCGGCAAGGGCTCATGCAGGAGCATTCCCGGTTATGATATTTACGATGGGTTAAAGACCTGTTCCGACCTTTTGGAAGGCTTTGGAGGTCACCCCATGGCTGCCGGATTAACTATTAAAGCGGAAAAAATACCTGCATTTCATAAAAGTTTTGAAGATAGTGTGTTAAAGACGACAAAAACAGAAGATTTAATACCTGTGATTTCTATAGATTGTGAGCTTGATTTTGACAATATTACAGATACCCTGCTCAATAATATAGAAAAATTAAAACCGTTTGGAACAGCAAACAAAGAGCCGCTTTTCATAGCAAAAAATATTAAAGTAGTCTCATCAAAAATTATAGGCGGCAAACACAGGCGTATGCTTTTAAAACAGCAGGGCGTAAAAACAGACAAACTTATTAATGCTATTCAATTTAATATTGATATTAACAAACCAATGCAAAACCATTATGACCGCATGGCATTTCATATCCAATGGAATCGATGGAATGGATCAAAGACAATGCAAATAATTGTAGAAGAGATGTGAAATATTTCTTGCATTAATATAAGGTAGTAGTTATTATTTCAAAAATTGGTTGCAAAGAAACGAGAACAAAATACTTATTAAGGAATGGGGACGAAACAACTTTCCCTTCCTAACATTTCAAGGTGTATTAAATGGCAAAAAATTTCAGGCCAAGTAATCGGGAAGCAAGCATTCTGTCTAAAATAGAATCGTCTAAAGAATATGCGCGGAGAAAAGCTATATCCGGGATAAAGGACTGTATAGAACCCCTTTCCAATTCTATCGCCATGAAACTTGTAGAAGATAAACTTGTCGAAACAACCAACAAAAACGGGGTTGAGGAACAGATAGTCAAGTGTCTTGACAAATTAAGCCGCACAGAAGATTTCGATGTCGATTATCTGATTGCGCCATATAGAAAAGTTACAGCGCAGCCACATGTTGTAAGTCTGTATGTAACGGCTTTTGTGATTGAGCAGCTTATAAACTATAAAGATGTTATTGATATATTCGGTTCAGACGAAGATATTTATTTAAGTATCAATAAACAGGTAAAAAAACATCTGCCCTGACAATGAGGCCTGCCCTGCATCCAAGGCTTATTAATGAGCCTTTTGACGATCCTGGCCTTTTCATATCTTTTTTATATGAAAAAAGAGCTATTCTTTTCGATTTAGGCGACATCAGCTCCCTTTCCGCAAGAGATATTCTTAAAATTACCCATGTGTTTGTTACCCACACACATATGGATCATTTTGTCGGCTTTGACAGACTCCTGCGCTTGTGCCTGGGACGACAAAAAAAACTTTACATCTATGGTCCCAGGGGATTTCTTCTTAATGTTGAAGGAAAACTTGCCGGCTATTCATGGAATCTTGTTGATCAGTATAAAACCGGATTTGATATCATCGCAACCGAAGTTCATGCCGAACAGATTATTTCAAGAGAATACAAATGCAGCGATAGATTTATTCCTCAAAAAAAAGCATCAAAATCAACATTTAACGGTATATTGCTTAAAGAACCGGGTTTGTCTGTTCATGCAACAATCCTCGATCATAAAATTCCATGTATAGGTTTAGCCATCAAGGAAGAATTTCATGTCAACATAATGAAAGACCGTGTTCTGGAAATAGGGCTTGAAACCGGTCCCTGGCTGAAGGAATTCAAACAGGCATTGTATACTTCCAAAGATTCCAATTTAGAGATTGAAGTAAAAACAAACGGAAAAAAAATTTCATTAAAAAAACTGAAAAATACAATTGCAAGGATAACCCCGGGCCAGAAAATAGCATATATTACAGATGTGGGATTCACTAAAGTTAATCTGAAAAAAATAATTGAACTTGCCGGGAATGCGGATCATCTCTTTATAGAGGCAGTTTTTCTTGAAAACATGCGGGATATTGCAAAAAAAAAATACCACCTGACAGCGCACCAGGCCGGAATGATTGCCAGTATGGCGAATGTAAAAAAATTAACCCTTTTTCATTTTTCTCCAAGATATCAGGGAGAAAAAAACCTTTTGTACGATGAAGCTCAAAATTCCTATCGGCAGCAACCCGTAAAACCTACTTAATCTTCTTTAACTTTTCAATAATATTGCAAGCCTCTTTAATACCTTTTCGAGCTTCCCTGTTATCGGGATTTAATTCTAAAGCCTTATTCCATTGGGCTATTGCATCTTTTAATTTTTCATTAACAAACGACCTGACTCCTTTTTTGTAATAAAAATTTGACCTTTGTATTAGATTTTTTTCCAGTACGGATATTTTTTTATTAACATCCTTATAATCCGGTTCTACATTGCGAAACATCTTTAATGCCGCAACATTGTCTTTTTTTAATTGTAACGAATTTCCCTTGCTGAAATATGAGATATCCCTAAGGGCCAAAGCTTCCACGTTTTTCGGATCATGCTCCAAAATTTTGGATACTATGCTAATAGTTTGATCATAATCCTGATTATTAAAACAACTTTTAGCTTTGAGAAGATTCACATTAACTTCTATAATCCTGCCAGCTTCATTTTTTTCAGGTTTCTTTAAGCTGCCCTCATCAATTACCTGTTTAATCTCCGGAACAGAGTCAACTATAAAATAATTTTCTTTATTATCAA
>JAGGWL010000225.1 GCA_021157555.1 Deltaproteobacteria bacterium
AATTATTTTTTTTAAAATCTTCAAAGCCTCGTCATAGTCATAACTGTCTATCCATTTTTGAATATCTTCTGACACCGAACTGTCTAAATTTTCTCTAAGGATTTCAAAACAGCTATTGATTTTTTCAGGATCTGTTTTTTGAAGAGCAACAATAAGCTGTTCTATCATCGGTTTAAGTTGTTCCGGATTTATATGTTTTGCTTTGATGGGTGGATGGTCTTTTTTCAAGACAGATGGATGCTCTTTTTCCGACACGGAAATAAAAAGTTGCAATGACTCCTGAAGCTGATTTAAAGCGGTTTCTATTTTTTCGATCATGCTGTAGTTCGGCAGCACGTCTGTTTTATCATTGCATGCGTTTTCAAGTTCATATGCCGCTTTGTTCAAATCATAAGCTCCGATATTAGCGGAGCTTCCCTTAAGATTGTGAGCCAATTGCATAAGCAATTTAAAATCTTTTTTTTCAAATATTTCTTTTATTTTATTGCTGGTATTTTTATTATTGTTTAAAAAACCTGAAAATATGTTTTTTAAAATATCATCGCCCAAATTCAATCTTTCCCTGGTGCTTTGTATATCTATTCCGGAAAGCTTTTCAGGTAAAATTTCTTTATTAATAACCCTGCTGCTAAAAAATTTTTTATCTAAAGTTATAGTTTTGCCATTTTCTTTAGCAGCTTCTTTATCAAGTGGTTGCGATGATTTTGTTTTATTTTTCAGCATCCTCCATAGAACCTGAAACATTTTATTCTGATTGACAGGTTTGGAGATGTAAGCGTCCATTCCTGCGTCAATGCATTTTTTTTCATCGCCTTTCATGGCATGGGCTGTCATGGCGATTATTGGAAGCGATGCAAATTTTGCACTTTTTCGAATGGCTTTTGTTGCTTCATATCCATCCATAACCGGCATTTGTATATCCATTAATACAGCATCAAATTGAAACTTGTTTATGGCATCAAGCGCTTCTTCCCCATTATTGACAACTTTAACAACAATTCCAACATTTTCCAATATTGCCAGAGCAATTTCCTGGTTGGTAAAATTGTCTTCTACCACAAGAATCCGAAAACCTTGAAGCCGTTTCCTGTAAATAGAAATTTTTGTTGTTAAAGATCTTTTTCTTTTTCCGGTTTTACTCCCTTTTTTTCCAAAAGCATCCATAATCGCGTCAAAAAGTGTTGATTGATATATTGGTTTATTAAGAAAAGCATTAATTCCTGCCTTTTCAGCATACTTTGCCACGTTTGCTTTTTCAAAAGCCGTCATCAAAATTATGGGAATTTTTAACTTAAGATCGGTTCTAATAATATTTGAAGCTTCAATTCCATCAAGATTCGGCATCAGCCAGTCTATAATGACCAGATCTATCGGATTTGCTCTAAGGTCACTTTCTCTTAACCTGTTTAGCGCTATTTCCGGCGAGCAGGCCAGCTCAACATGAAAGTTAAAGGAACCCAGCATTTTTTTCATAATATTACAACTGTCAAGGCAATCATCAACTACAAGAACGTTTAAACCCTGAATGTCCGGGGGAGGTACAAGCTTTGTTTTCATCTCTTCAGACTGTCTTCCAAAAATTGCTGTAAAGGTAAAGGTCGTGCCGATCCCGGGCTCACTTTCAACCTGGATTGTACCGCCGAGCATTTCAACCAATTGTTTACAAATCCATAAGCCGAGTCCTGTGCCGCCATAATTGCGGGTGGTTGATGTATCAGCCTGCACAAAAGGTTCAAAAATCTTGTAAAAATTTTTCTGTTCTATACCCACACCAGTATCTTTAAAAGAAAACATTAATGTTGTTTGATCTGATGATTTTTTTAATGCTTTTATTGAGGTAAGGACGACCCCCCCTTTTTTAGTAAACTTGATCGCATTACTCAACAGATTAACTATGATTTGCTGGAGCCTGAGAGCATCGCCTATAAGGGCCATAGGTGTTTCAGGTTCCAGGTCGACCAGAAATTCAATTCCTTTTTCAGCAGCCTTGTTGACATACAGATCAATAATATTGTCCACGACCTCGTCTAATCTAAAGGGACGCGTTTCCAGATCAACTTTCCCGGCCTCAATCTTTGAAACGTCCAGAATATCGTTAATAATTCCAAGTAGAGAATACGCGGAAGAATGTATAATTCCCATATAATGTTTCACCTTGATAGATGCTTCCTCATCTAAAGCCAAATCTAAAGCAGCTATAATTCCATTCATGGGCGTCCGTATTTCATGGCTCATGTTTGCCAAAAAATCGCTTTTGGCTTTTGCGGCAATCTCGGCTGTCTCCTTTGCTCTTTTGAGATCAGCTTCCATCTGCTTCAAATATGCGATATCACGCGCTTCAGCAATCAGGACATGAACCTTTCCATCATTATCTTTTATCGGTTTTATTGAAAAGTCGATATCCTGCAGAGAGCCGTTGCCTAAAAGTATTTTGCTCTCAAAACGAACAAATTGCCCAGCCAGCGCTTTATTTACGCTGTCATGAATCTGCTGTTGTGCTTCTTTTGAATATATCCACCAGGGGGTTTCCCAAAACAGTTTCCCGAGGATACTATCGCGTTCAACCCCTGTAGCGCTCACCGCTGTATCATTAGCATCTACAATAATTCCATCAAGTCCTACCTGGCCTATCATTTGAAACGCATTATCAAAAATAGCATGAAACTTCCGTTCGTTTTCAATTATTGTTTTGTCCATCTGCTTATGTTTTTCAAACTCATTATTCAATTTTTTATGAGCTGTTCTGACTCTTTTATTAAGGTTTAAGATAATAAATAAAGCGGACAATATGATACAAAATACAAACAGGATGGTTAACAGCACATACCAGTAGGTTTCAATTATATTTTTAACTGTTATTTTTCCTAGATCTTTGTAAGGGCCTATTTTTAAATCTTTTAAGCATTCCCGAACGGGTTGATAGTTTAACGGAATAGTCCAGCCATAAAAATTTCCTGCAATGGCAGCCGGAGAATCAGGGGTTAGTTCAATAAGGGCAACTCCAACTTTTTTTGCAAGTTCATCAGAGATGTGTTTTACTTTTGCGAATGGCCATTCAGGATATTCACGGGTTGAATGAACAAAGGGCAGAGTCGATTTTTTCTTGTCTTTTTCAGAAAATACATAAAAATCGGAAAAATTGATTTTCCCTTCATTATTCATACGTTCCAATGTATCGGTTCTTACAGAGCCGGCATCGGCTATGCCATCTCGAACCGCATAAACAACAGCATCCTGCTCACCTGCAAATTTAAGCTCTTTAAAATCACGATACGGGTCAATTTCCGTTTTTTTAAATTTCCACCATGATACCAGCCAGCCGCCAAAGGACATTTCATCAACAGCCATAAAGCTTTTGCCTTTCAGATCCTTTAAGCTTTGCAGATCGTTGCGATCCGCTCTCCGAAAAATCACCCCTGCATATGTGACGCAGCCATGATTATTATATTTATTTTCTAAAGTGGCAATTCTATTTGCTTTGACCAGGTATTCAACCTCCACATAAGTAGATGAATTGCTAAAAATAAAATCGACTTCTTCATTTTCAACGGCTTTTATAATCTGGTTGTAATTAAGGGGTATGATAACAAATGTTTTACCGGCTATCTTGTTCGACAGATATTCAGCCAAAGGTGTCCACTTTGCAAGGCACAATGCCTGTCCCCTTTTTGCAAGGACACCTATTTTCATTGTATTATCGGATGCCCATAAAATATTATATATGTTTATGTTCAACAAGAAGGCTGTAAAAAGCGCTATAATAAATATTTTTTTCATAATGTTTCCTTGAACAGCATCAGAATGCTTCGCTCAAAAATAAATTCACAGAATTGGTGCCCGTTCATAAGTTTTATGTGATCCATTTCTTGTTGATATTCATTAGGCTTATATAAAATAAAATTGCACAAAAAGATATAATGATAACAAAATCTAAAGCAAACGGTATCATATTATTTCCATTGATAGCACCATGAAGAATATCAGCACCGTATGTTAATGGTAACAGGTAAGACAAAGGGCGCAGAAAGACTGGAAGAGAGTCAACAGGAAAAAACAAACCACAAAGAAATATCATAGGAAACCGAAAAAAATTTGAAAAAGTTTGAGCTTCAAAAACTTCGCTAACGGAAACCGCAATAAAAAGCCCAAGAAATGTTGAAACAATCGCAATCAACAGGATGCCTGGTAATACTATTATCCATGAAAATTTAGAGAGATCTGTTAGAAATAAAGCAAAAATAATCGGAACAACAGCGTTGACAGAACCGAATAAAATGGCTCCTGCTGTCTTGGCCAGCATAAGAAGCCCCAACGGAATAGGTGCAAGAAGTAAACGCTCGAAGGAGCGATTCTTTTTTTCAAATGTAATTGTTACTGCAAGCATGGAGGTTGTACCGAACAGAACAGACATTGCAATCACGCCCGGAAGCAGTGCAGGAATGCTTTCCGGGCCACTACCCGATTTGATGAAAAACATGCTTGTCCAGGCTATAGGAAAAACTAATCCCCAACTGATGTTTGGCGGTTTGAGATAATAAGCACGCATGTCTTTTAATAGAATATTCCAGAATGGGAGCCATTTTTTCATGCAACACCGCCTTTTTTTTCGGTTTCTTTTTTCAGAGTGTTTGCTTCAATGCCAGTAATGCGCACAAATATGTCTTCCAATGATGGGCTTAAACGGCGGGCCTCTGTAACTTCAGCGTTATGATCTTCAATAAACCGAAAGAGTGGGCTTAGCCGAATCGGTTCTGCAGATTCAATCCGTACTTGTTTTGCAGAAACAGGCTGAAACTCAAAATGAGGAAAAGCGTTGGCAAGTTTGCTGCAGAGTTCGTGTGCTGAATTTGAGACGGAAATCAACATCATTTTTTTTTGCTGGAGTGGTTGTAAAAGATTTCTAACAGTGTCAATGCGTACAATTTGACCTTTAACGATGAAAACAATACGTTCACACAGTCTTTCAGCTTCTTCAATGTAGTGTGTGGTAAGAAAAATTGTCGTTCCGTTACGGTGAAGATCAGCGATAAGCTGTCTGATTTGGCGGGCACTGGCTACATCAATGCCGGTTGTTGGTTCATCAAGAAACAGAATCTGCGGATTGTGAATAATGCCGGCTGCAATTGTAAGTTTACGTTTCATGCCTTTGGAGTAAGCAGCAAATTTCCGATCTGCTGCTTCCTGGAGACTGAATGTTTCCAGCAATTTTCTTGCCCGTTGTTGCCGCTCGTTTTTATTTATGCCGTAAAGTGAGGCACAAAAGCAGAGATTGTCAAAACCCGAAAGCTCAGGATAGAGATTGCTTTCGTCGGGAACGACACCGATCATATGCTGGGCAGATTTCAAATTTTTGCTGCAATCATAACCAGCGACTCGAATCATTCCAGAATCCGGCCTGGATAGGCCAGTAAGCATATTAATAGTAGTGGTTTTACCTGCCCCATTAGGCCCAAGAAAACCGAAAAGCTCTCCCTGGAGCAAGTTAAATGATATATTATCAACAGCCATTACCTTGTCAAACTTTTTGGTCAAATTGATAACTTCTATCAGTGCATCGCAGCTATCGGCTGGTGATATTGTTTCTGTTATTTTCATTTATACTTCTGACATAATGTAATGATTTTTTATATGAAAGTGCCTAAAGTGGTAGAGACAAGGCATGCCTTGTCTCTACGTATGCCTAAACAATACTTTCGCCAAATTTAAAAAATAGAGAAAATCAGCTTTTTCTGTTTTTATAACATGTTGATTTTGTTAATGTTTAAAAAATAATTTTTTGCAAAAATAGACCAAAATG
>JAGGWL010000023.1 GCA_021157555.1 Deltaproteobacteria bacterium
GGAAAACTTTGAACGGATACAAAATAAACGGTATTTTTAATTTTGGTTACACTCGCTGCCGGAAGGGCCAAGCAATAAACCATGCTACCCAGGAAAATGCTGGCGAAGCTAAAATGCTTGATAGTAGCATTCGCCCTTCCGGTCTGCTTGAATGGCTGGTTAGCTGCTGCCATCAATGGGAACGAACCATTCTTTTTTTCGATATACCAAGTCTTGACTCTTTGCTACAAGCTCCCCAGTTTGATCAACTTTAATAGTGATGTCATATAGAGCGATTGGTCCAGAAGCGGTTAGTTCTGTAGCCTCAGCGATTAGCCGATCACCGGAGTTTGTTGCTTTCAAGAAGTTAATTCCAACGTTTAGTGCTACTGCCGTTTGTCCATGGGAATTACTGGCAGCAGCAAAGGCCATGTCGCCAAGGGCAAAAATTACGCCGCCGTGAGTGTTGCCGTAAAAATTAACCATGTCGTTAGTGATAGTAAGAGTCACCCGACTATGACCTGGTTTTAGAATTTCAACGTTAGCCCCTAAAAATCGTGCAAATGGATCACGCTGAATGTGTTCGTTTATCTTTTGTTTTCTATCTTTGTTCATTGTCATCTCCTTGGTAATTAAGCAGCTAATGCCGAGTTGACGGGCAAATTTTAGCGGCATAATGGGCGCGGAGCGTCTGATTATGCCGGAAAATTTGCCGGTCGAACGATTGGTTCGCAAGGCGCTTCGCGCCGGAGAACCATTCGGTCGGCCGGGTATCCGGCAACTTGGCGTTCCTCAAGGCGCGAAGCGCCTTGAGGAACGCCAAAGCTGAGTGACTGGGCAACGATAACCGAAAAACTACGTTAAAGATAAAAACTATCGGTCAAATGTTGCCTTTCAAAAACGGCACGGCTTTGCCCAGTCCCTCTCAAGCGATTTGTTATGGCCTTTTATTTCAACAACTTATCATATCCGGGATGAGTTCCAATCCAGAACCATAACAACCCATCTTCGATTTCGATGGCAACTGCACGATGCTTCGTCCCTACTCTCACAGACCAGTAGTTTCCCACTTTTTTAAGGTGTAATGATGGATGCATAGAGTTTTCTTTGAGAATCTCGAAATTCTTATCTGCCAATTCCTGGATGTGCTTTGGGAGCTTTTTGTATTCTTTCCAAAAAGAAGGGGAGGTGAAATGATTCATAGTTTTTTGAATTTCCCTTTCTTGAAATCCGACACCGCTCTGTTGGCAATGTCGTCAAGTTTTCCCGAAGCCACATCTTTCTCAAATTGCCTGTCCCATTCTGATGCATCAAATTCTTCAAACCATGATCGAAATTCTTTAAGTTGCACTTTAGGCAATTCAGTTACTTCTTTTTTAATTTGTTGGACCAACATCATAATTTCACCTCACTTTATTGATTTCCATTATGCTCATTTTAAAACTCCTTCTTTTTTAAACCTTTTTGGAGGTTGATTTTTTTTCTGCTTTACTCATCAACTTTTTTGGGAAAAAAAGGCGGTTAAGGATTGACTGCCTTTTTTTATTGTGACTTTTAGGAGATTCGGATCCGCTGAAGTATCCGATTCTTCAATCCCTGTCCCATCGAATTGTATATAAGCGGTGGTAATGGTATAAGTGCCATAATCGGGGGTGTTTTCTTCGATATAGCCCTTAAAAGTCGTTAATGGATCGCTATCTGTTTTAATCAGTTCATCATAATCGGCGGTCATTTTTTCCATAATTCCAATTAAATCATAACCCTGCTGAACCATCACAACTTCATCGCTGCTTGAAATAACGCTGGTACTCATAAACTGAAATAACATGCTTCCAAAAAGAGCTGCTATAACAATTCCTATAATCACTTCAATAAGAGTAAATCCTTTGCAGGTTTTTAAAAACTTGCAGCGCATCATGGAATAAAGCCTGTGTTTTTTGTAATAGTTATATTGCTGCTTTTTGAACCTGAGGTAACTGTCAAGTTTCTGTCGGCATCCTGTTCGGTTTCAGCGGCATCATCAATACACGGTTTGCCCCAGTTGTTAAAAGAGACGGTAAAAGTTGCGTCCACCCCCATTTGCAAAGAAACTCCCTTTTCAGGCAAATCCACAGTATTACTATCTTCACCTGGCAGACGCACCCTGTTTGTTGTACTATCTCCATCTTTATACAGCCATAAATTTGTTCCGTCGCAATGGATACCCCAAACACTTTCCGTATTCATTGATCTAACCTGGGCATAGCGCAGATAAACTTTTATCGCTTCGGTTTGCGCTTCCAGGTTCGAATCGCTGAAATAAAACCTGCTTACAACAACAGAGCTGATAACACTCATGACAAGTATAACCGCCACTATTTCAATCAGGGTAAAGCCGGAATTATAGCAACGGCAAAAACGATATAATTTTATTTGTTTGCAAGTGTTGTATTTACTAAAACGCATATATTTTATTTAAACGATTTGTTCATAAAATGCAAATCAACAAACTAAATTTATACAAAAAAAGGCAGTCTGTAAGGAACGGGGGAGGATTGGTTAAAATTAATAATAACAATATGTTATAAAAAATTTGATCATCGAGTATTAATATACAAATTTTTTTCTGTTTATTAACATCGTTAGAGCCTCATAACCACTTAATAATCTGCAAATAAAACCTTGCCAGACAAACACCAATGAGTGTACACTTTATATGTGAAAAGGAATAAATTAGAAAAATCTCTCAAAGCATTAGGATGGTGGTTTCTTCGGCATGGAGGCAATCATGATATTTGGACAAATGGTGAAAGACAAGAACCTATTCCAAGACATCCTGAAATTAATGAGAGATTAGCACGTTCAATTATTAAAAAAGCTAAGGATTCGCTCAACAATAAGTTGGCAATTTTAAGTGTTGAGGCGCCCGTCTGGCAAGGCGCGAAAACGCAAGAATATCAGGATATTCTGAGCTTTCGCAACGCAGTCAGGCGGGATGCATCGGCACTTAAAATGCCAAGTTATTTTTGTGCGAGTCCTAAGGTAGGGAAAAACTCATGAGATTTTCAGGTAAAGTATTTAAAGATGGTGACTATTGGTTAGCTGAGATCCCTATTCTTGATATTATGACTCAAGGTCATACAGAAGAGGAATCTTACAATATGGTTTTAGATGCAATAATAAGCTTAATCAACAAAGAAGATTTTACAGTCGATCTCTATAAGGGAAAAAAAGGTAGCTTTGAGGTATCTTCGCCTGATTCCAAAAGTATGATTAGCCTTCTGTTGCAAAGAAAAAGAGAAAATAGTGGTTTATCTCTCGCCCAAGTTGCAGCTCGATTGGGATTTACCTCTCGTAATTCATACGCCAGATACGAAAGAGGAAAAACAATGCCAACATTGGGGAAGCTTGATGAGTTATTAAGAGCAGTTGATCCCAGTATAGATTTTGTCATTAATGATAGCAATGCTCTAACCAAAACATGCACTGGACAGGGAAAGCTTGGCTGAAAAAAGCC
>JAGGWL010000314.1 GCA_021157555.1 Deltaproteobacteria bacterium
AGATCTTTTGAGTCAGCACAATCTTATAAGAATTAGGCTATCGGCGCTGGATATTAATTCCATATCCGATATTGCCGGGATCTGTGATGATTACGGCGGTAATCGTTCTATCCTGAATCTACAAGGTGAGTTAGAGGAGAAAATAAAATATATTTCCAATTTTATTCTTAAAGACGTTGGAGTGATTCTTGCAAAAGCTTATCTTACAAAAGGCCTTTTTGAAATGAGAGGCTTTGATTTCCAATCGTATGATTCTGAAAAATATTACAGGTTAATTAAAATTGCGGGCAGCAATAAAGGGAAATATTGCGTGCTGGATATAAATGGTAATATTGAGTACTGGGTTGATGATGAGACTCTTGTGCAGAGGCTTCATTTGCTTGAGCAATCAATCCGAACAGATCCTAAATTCAGGGAGTCTTTAGAAGAATGTACCAAAGGAAAAGCAAAACCTTTAAAAATATTTTTTAATAAAAAACTGAAAATTGACTATTCTAAAGAAAATGTTCCTTTTGTGTATAGAAATATTTTAAAAGATCATGATATTAAGTTGGATGAGAAAAAAAAAGTTGCTGCTTCATTAAAACACCAGCAGCTTGGCATAGCTTTTAATTCTGTTTCTGTTGCCAAAACAGGCAGCAAAAAACTCTGTACCAGTATATCTGTTATGCATAATATTAAAGCTCTGGAGCAAATCAAGAATGATTTGCCCTGGTTATATTCCAAGATTGAGGAAAAAGTATCTTTTTCTGAAGCAGGTAAATTTTACCTGCTGGATTCCATAAAAGGATTTCAAAATGGATGATATTTATCGCGATAATGACTATGATTGGATCAAAGAGTTGCTGACTTACCCACAAAGCCTTGAAAAACGGCTTGATTTTTTTGAAGATACTTCCCGTATAACTTTGCCTGATGATCCGATTGATATGGTTATATTCCAAGACCATGCCAAAAGCGCCATCAGAAAAATAGCCCAAAATAAAGGGCATATATTGATGGTTGGAAGGCCGGGAACCGGAAAATCCATGCTTGCGGATATGTTTCATAATGTTATTGATAAATCATTGGGGGATTTTTTAAGACCCGTAAAAACAATTGTAGCTTATCCTGGCTCTGATAATAATCATATCAGATTTGCATACGAGAATCCTGAAACTGTAGATAAATTGTTAGAAAAGATGAATAAAGCCATCGAAAAAGTTAAGAACAGTTCTTTGAAGTTTAGCCTGAAGGAACAGATCCAGTCCGTCAGCCGCGTCAAGAAATGGCTTTTAGGAATTACCGGAATCAGTCTGGCTGCTGGTATTTTTTTTCCGCCGGCTTTTGCAGTAACAGGAATTACCGGTATTGGCGCAATCTTTATGTTTATGCAGGAAAATAATCATAAAGTGCAGGAAAAAATTCAGCAGGAAGCCGGTTCGTCAGTCAAAAACAGGGTCAAACACTTGAGCGATATGGTCCCGGAAGTTTTATATGACCCACGTAAAGATAAGGGGTTGATGGCCAGAGTGTCTGAGCCGGATGCCAGAAAAATGAAGGGTGGTTTTAGACATGACCCATATCAGTCCGGCAACTTGCAAACCCCGGCGCATAAAAGAGCCTACCTGGGTGCCCATGCCAAATCGCCCATAATTTATATTGATGAATTAAAAACTCTTGTTAAATCCGGTTATATGCCTGATCTTCTTGAAATTATGCAGAATAAAGAATTCGTTCTTGAAGGTGGAAAAAATTCCGGCAGTGGCGCTGCAGATCGGTCTGAAAATTCATTAAAGGCGGATAATCTTATCATCGCCTGTTGTAATCATGATACTTTAAGTTATTTGCAGCAGGAAGGTGATGGTGCCTTTTTGAGCCGTATAGAAGACCGTGGAGAAATTGTTCAACTTGAAAGCGCTGTACCTGAAAATGAAAATAGTATCCGCCAGTTGGTGCAGTATATTAAACAGGAAATAATTGATTTTGGAAAAGAACTAAAGGAAACCTGGGCGGATGTCATTGAGAAGGAAGGTTATGAGGGTGTGAAAAAAAGGAGCGAGGCTATATTTGGAAAAGTTCTTCCGGAAGGCTATCGGCTGCACGAAAGGGAGTTTTCAAAAAAAGCGGTTATGGAGATAATCAAGGAACTTCGGTGCAGAAGCTCGGATAAAAAAATGAGCAGCATTCTGAGGCCGGTCAATGGTATTATCAAGACCGCAGAATTTGAGGCCATCCTTGATAACTCGGAACTGGTTCGAGCTGAACATGTAAGAGGTGCTCTAAAAAAGCATTTAAGCCTGGAAGGCGCAATTCATAAAGAACTGCTTGAGCATAAAAAAGATTTGAAAAAATATATAAGCTCAATGACAGATTCGATCGGTTATGTGGTAGGGTTGGCTGTTATTAATTCCAGAACAAGCGGACAAATGTATGGGCAGCCGCTTCCTATCCACTGTCAGATTACAGCAGGCGGTTCAGATACTGTGGTTTCACCTGGAAAAACAGGTGAAATTGCACAAGCTGCGGCCAAAAATGTCAGGGCCTCAATTAAAAAAGTTTTTAACAAAATACGTTCGCCTTATATTGGATATGAAATGCATGTGGAATATATCCAGGTTCATGGCGGGGTGGAGGGTGATAGTGCTTCCGTTGCAATGGATATTGCACTTATTTCAGATTATATCAAACAGCCGGTTAATCAAAAATATGGTGTTACCGGATCTTTAACCGGAGACATTATACTGGCCGTCGGCGGTGTAACTGAAAAAGTCAGATCAATCATGGATTCCGATCTTGGAATGGAAGGCGCATGCATCCCCTGGCAGAACAAATACGATATTGAACCGATTCTGATTAATGTTGATTCGAAATTTATCCTGAATGGCAAAGTTCCCGGAATAAGAATTTACAGGGATTCCGATAAACAGAATCCATTTGATATATTTTTCTGCAAAACCAAATATAACGCCTACAGTATTATGATGAAACTTGACAAAGGCGAAGTTGAAAAGAAAATGGCGGAAAGAAGCAAAAAGGATTTTGAACTGATGATGAGCATGAAGCGCGATGACAAGTCGGATTCAGCCAATAGCGTTTAACACCATTGAAAGTTCAGCATTTCTATATAAAATGGGTAATTATCACAA
>JAGGWL010000050.1 GCA_021157555.1 Deltaproteobacteria bacterium
ACGATCCCTCAAAATTAAAAAAGCTTCTCAAAAAGGCTGTCCAGGTTGAAAAAATTGATATTTCAGATTTTTTCCAGCTTTCGTAAACCATAAACCTATCTGTGTGCATCTGTGTCCTGTTGTTGTTTTAAAACTGAATTTAAACCGCCATGCTCCAATCCCCGGCAACAGCCCTGGAAACCGGAATTTAAAACTTTAACAACCTGACAACTTTTAAAAATAATGTCCCTCAAAATAATCCTGTTAGCCTCCGGCGATCTTTACGGTGGAGCAGAAGCCGTCGTCTACAACCTCGTAAAAGGACTTAAGGCATATCCTTCAATAAATTTGTGTGTTGTTCTGTTTAATAACGGAAGACTTGCCGATCTTTGCATGGAGCAGGAAGTAGAAACAATAATAATCGACGAGGCAAAATATAATTTCTTCCGGTTAGCCTGGAAATTAGTCCATATCACAAAAAGTTTCAGACCGGATATTATTCATTCTCACAGATATAAAGAAAACATCCTTGCCCTGATTGTAAAAATATTCGCACCTCGCTCCAGACTGATCACAACAGTTCACGGACTTTCAGAAGGTCACCCAGAGTTTAAAACAAAACTTTTATCAAAAATAAATCTTTATATTGAAAAATATATCTTCAACAAAATCGTTGCTGTATCCGATGATATAAAAAATTATTTTGTTAATAAGCTCAATTTTCCTGAAAGCAAGGTTGCCCGCGTATATAACGGCATAGAAATGCCGGAAATAAATAAAAGCCATGATAATAACAAAAAAACATTCACCATCGGTTCGGCCGGACGCTTTTTTCCGGTAAAAGATTATTTTTTGATGGTGGATATCGCAAAGGAACTATGCGCTGCAAGAGATGACATAATATTTGTGCTGGCCGGTGAAGGACCTATGAAAACAGCAATAGAAGAAAAAATTAAAAAATATAAAATCGAGGATAAGTTTAGATTACCGGGCAATCTGGATAATATGCAAAATTTTTATAATTCTATTGATCTATATCTTAACACATCGCATCATGAAGGAATTCCAATCACTATTATCGAAGCCATGTCTAACAGCATCCCGGTTGTTGCGCCTGCTGTCGGCGGCCTGCCCGAAATAGTGGAGAACGGCAAAACCGGCCGGCTTGTAAAAAAAAGAACCGCCGCTGAATTCGCACGTATAATCGACAACATCATCCCGGACAACGACGCCATGGCTGTTGCCGGAAAAAATTCCAGGGAGAGAGCTGAGAAGTATTTTTCAATTGTTTGCATGAGTGAATCTTACATGAATATCTATATGGATTTAGCGCGAAAAGTATGAAATACGAATCTTTGATTCGCCCTGTCTCTGAGAGCGCAAATGTTGCCTTTATTCAAAATCCATCATTATTTTCATATAAAAAACATGAACGATGGCAGGAAATGTGGGCATCCTTCATATTATTTCAAAAGTACTGTACACTACTTTTAAAAAATAAACCTATCTGTGTTTATCTGTGTCCCATTAATTACAAACCAGTATTTCAATGGATGTCCCCCCAGACTATAGTTTAAGGCATGGAAATAACAAACATAATTAATGCGATTCGTAAAAGTCGGATAAGAATAACTGACCATGCCGATGAGGAAGCATTCGATGATAGCCTGACCTACGACGAAATATATTCTTCGGTAATTCAAGGTGAAGTTATCGAAGATTATCCAAATGATAAGCCATATCCAAGTTGCTTGATCATGGGTAAGAATTTCTCCGGAGAGCCAATTCATAGTGTTTGGGCCTATAATCCAGAGAACCGATGGGCGGCATTAATAACTGTCTATCGACCAGATCCGGAACGGTGGATTGATTGGAAAATGAGGGTAAAAAAATGAAGCCATTTGAAAAATGTCCTGTATGTAGTGGTGAGCTGGAAACCAGGCGGGTCGAGAAGCTTCTTAGAGGCGGTGGGAATACGGTTTCTATGAAAGTTATCGCTGAGGTATGTCTATATTGCGGAGAAAGACTGTACGCCGAGGATGTAGTCAAATCATTTGAAACGATTCGAAGCAAACTGAAAAAGCAGGATTTCAGTCACCTGAAGACTCTTGGGCAATCATTCACAGTTGAAAAAGATTGGCCCAACGAAGCCATCCAGCCTACCACTTAGGGTTCGCTCAACCCAAAGATAAGGCTGAGTGTCAAGATAGTTGTCACCTGAACCTGAAACTTAAAATAGCGCTCAACTTTTGGTTTTCCAGGCACAGAAATTGCTTTTATATTTAATATTCCAAAGTATTAAAGCGCCAGCTTATAAAATAGTTCGGCAAACTTAAAACTTTTCATCCATGCCCCAATCAAGCAGCAAAAAAATAATTTCCCACGGCGGAATATATCTGCTCGGCACAATTTTACAGCGCTGTGTCAGCTTTGTTATGCTGCCGATTTATACCCGCTGCCTTTTTTTCCGTTCCCAGTCTCTGCCTGGGAACGAGACGAACGGTGACAGAACCTGGGAGCGAAGAAAAACCTTACTTTTTTGTATTGCACCCGTTCTGAAACGAGAAGGCAGCCGGAAGCTAATAAACGTTAAAATATTAAGTGGTTGCTCCCTCCCCAAAATCCGATATAATCAGTGAAAATGCAATTCCATCAGCTTTTGTAAACCATAACCTTATCCATCTTTATCTGTGTGCATCCGTGTCCCATTGATTGCAAATCAACATTTCAATTGACGCCCCACCGGTTTCCCCTGGAAGATTGCTGACTGGTCCGGCATCGAGCAGCATAGTGACTCATGCAAAAGCCATTAACAGTATTTATACTCAGCCTCTTTTCTATCCTGATAGTTTGTGCGGCCTTGATTGGCAGTAATAACGCCCGAATTTTTAGAGCCGTAAAACAATCAATACGAAAAGAAGTGATAAAAGTCGATCCTCCAGCACAGGGAGAAAAAATTGATGTCATATACATACTTGGCGGCAATCAAACGAGTATGGAGTTGAAATCAAAAACCGCCTCTGAATTTTTCCAAAAGGGGATGTGTAATAAAATTTGGATAATGAGTAGCTCAGGAATTACTGAATACAGTACAAAACTTGGGAGAAACTGGACCAAAAATGAATATGCCATAAAGCAATTACAGGAATCCGGAATTCCGGAAAAAAATATTGAACTTGTAAAAGTACAAGAAAAATTTTTTGGTACTTTATCAGAAGCAAAAGACATCTCTTCCTTAATACAACAAAAACAATTCAAAAGCATTCTTTTAATCGCTCAGCCCTATCATACACACAGGGTTAATATAAGTTTTAACAAATTCCTGGCTGGGCAAAATATTTCTTTATACATTCAAGATTCCGGTGAGCGTATGCTGCTGAGACATCTCATTGCCGAATATATAAAATTCAAAATATATCAGCATTTTTTAATTTAAGAACTTTTTTGACAGGATTAACAGGATCGGCGGGATTTGAATGCTTAAAAAATGAAAGCCTGCACAATTTTGTGAAAACTTTTCAACAAGGAAAACAAAAAAGCGCACCCTGCTTATCCCGTAAATCCTTTCAAAAACATTATAGCTTTTTCGAAATCCCAGGTAATGATTAATGACAAAAAAATCACATGATCATAATTTTAAAAATCTGTTTTTAGATTTTCCAAAGGAAGCCTTGGAGTGGTTTTTCCCACAGGCCCTGCAAAATTTTGGAAAGGTACGTAAAGTCGAGTTTGTACGCCAGGAGCCTAAAAAGCGTAATCTATCGGATCCGGGACTTGCCCTGGACATGCCGATTCTGTTCTCTTTTGAAAATCAAAAGTTGCTTTTGTGGCTAGTCGAATTTCAGGAAGACAAGGCAAAGTTTTCAATTTACAAGTTACTGCGATATACAACAGACTTGATGGAATCCCATCCAAACGCGCTGGTAATACCAACGGTTTTATTTACCGACAGGACAAAATGGCGCAAAGATGTCATGCGCAAACTGGAAACAAAATTAAAAAATCAGTTGTTTCTTCATTTCGAATACCTGTTTTATAAATTATTTGATTTAAACGCCCGTGATTATTATAATGTAAATAACCCGGTGGTAAAAATATTATTGCCGAAGATGGCTTACAAAAAGGATGAGCGGGCAGAGGTGATAAGGCAGGCCTATGTAGGCTTATTTCAGCTTGCTTCTATTGGACTTTTCTACAAGTATGTTGATTTTATTGATGCCTATGCAGAAATAAACGAACAGGAACAAAAAACTTTATATCAGGAAATAATTCAGCATAAGGAGACTGTTATGTTGGCCCAATATATTCGTGAAAAAGGAATGCAGCAGGGAATGCAGCAGGGAATACAGCAGGGAATACGGCAGGGGATAGTTCAGGCGGCAAGAGAAGATATTATAGAAGTCCTTGAATTGCGTTTTGGTAAAATTTCACCTGCAATAATAGACAGAATAAATCAGATAAACGATCCCTCAAAATTAAAAAAACTTCTCAAAAAGGCTGTCCAGGTTGAAAAAATTGATATTTCCGATTTTTTTCAGCTTTCGTAAACCCTAACCTATCCGTGTTTATCTGTGTGCATCTGTGTTCCATTAAGTACAAACCAATATTTCATGGACGTCCCTTCCACTGCGGAAGTCAGGAGGTAATAATGCAAACAAAATTTGACAGAATTACCGTAGATCCGAAAATCATAAATGGTCAGCCGTGTATAAGGAAT
>JAGGWL010000328.1 GCA_021157555.1 Deltaproteobacteria bacterium
TGGTTAGTGATCATTACACAAATTATATTAACATCAAAGGGAAACTGCCCGATGAAAAAGATAATATGCTTGAAGAGATTGAAAAAGCAATGCAAATGGATGAATCTGCATTCAGACCTTTTTTTGTTGGTAATCAATAATAAAACTTAGAAACCCTGCGAGGAAAAGTTATGGTAACATTTGAATCACTAAAAGAGCGCAAGGATAAAATTGTTGTTGTAGGCCTCGGCTATGTGGGCCTTCCGCTGGCAGTACATCTCTCAAAACACTTTGATGTTGTGGGTTATGATTTTAACCTTAAAAGAATAGAAGAGCTTAAATCCGGTTTTGATCGCACACTGGAGATTTCTGGAAATGACCTTCAAAATGCAGTCATGGATTTTACCAATAATCCCCTGGAAATATCAGAATGTCGTTTGATTATTATTGCTGTGCCAACACCCATAGATGAATACAGAATACCTGATTTAACGCCTTTACGTGGAGCATCTGCAACAGCAGGAAAAAATATGCAGCAAGGATCATGCGTAGTCTTTGAATCGACAGTCTATCCCGGGGCTACCGAAGAGGTATGCATTCCTATTCTTGAGCAGAAATCAGGCCTGAAATTCGGCACTGATTTTACAGCAGGTTATTCCCCTGAACGGATTAACCCTGGTGATAAAATCCACACAATTGACAAGATTCTGAAAATTGTATCAGGTTCTGATAAAGATACTGCCATGTTGCTTTTCAGTGTTTACGGAACCATTGTAACGGCTGGAATACACATGGCTTCTTCGATAAAAGTAGCAGAAGCGGCAAAGGTTATAGAGAATACCCAAAGAGATCTTAATATAGCTCTCATGAACGAACTCGCGCTGATTTTTGATAAACTCAAAATAGATACTTCAGAAGTTTTAAAGGCTGCCGGGACAAAATGGAACTTTTTACCTTTTAAACCCGGCCTTGTGGGCGGTCATTGTATTGGAGTGGATCCATATTATCTAACTTTTAAGGCCGAATCCATAGGCTATCATCCCGAAATAATACTGGCAGGCCGCAGAATAAATGACGGCATGGGTAAGTATATTGCCGAACGTACAGTCAAAATGCTGATAAAAGCAGGAAAGCAGGTTAATCGTGCTAAAGTAGCAGTTCTTGGAATAACATTTAAAGAGGATGTGCCTGATTTAAGAAATACAAAAGTAGTCGATATAATAAATGAACTTGTTGATTACGGCATTGAGGTGCTTGTGCATGATCCTTTGGCCGACCCGGATGAGGCTGCCGCATTTTATGGTATTGATCTAAAACCAATGGAGACACTTTCAGGGGCAGATGCAATAATAGTTGCAGTTATTCATAAAAAGTACATAGAGCTTGGCCTTTCAGGAATTGCAGATCTATGCACAAATTCAACACCAATTATTATTGATATTAAAGCCGCCTTCAGCCGTGATGAAGCGGAAAAACAGAATATCAAGTATTGGAGATTATAAAACTTTTTGTTGCTTTTTTTAAATCATTTGGTATAAATAGTAAATGTTCTGAACGGAAGATTTTCAACCCTTCCTGTCTTTTTTTGCTTAGGAACGGCTCCGAAATAACTTCCCCAACTATAAAATACCAAAAAAAATATAAAAAATTTTGATACTCGCAGGGGCAACCCCCTGTGGCTGCCCAACATTGCGTAATCAATTTGTAATCGGGCAGGCTTGTGGAAGTTATTTCATGCCCGTTTCTTAGTTAATTGATATTTTTTCGCATCATCAAACAATATATAAAAATATGAAAGGAGGTATGGTTACACTTTTTAATTAGAAATACCTAATAAATACAATATTAATCTGTTACAATAAATTTAATAAAGAGGTGTTCAATGAAAAAACAAAATTGTTTTATAGTGGGAGCCGTTTTAATTTTCTCGTTTTTTTTTATCAATTTTAATGCCTTTGCAATGAGTTCTGAAACAGAAATGCTATTAAAGCTTCTTGAAAAAAAAGGGATTGTAACGGCCGATGAAGCTGCCGACTTAAAGCAGGCTGTTGAGGCAAGTGTAGAACAGGAGAAAGTGACGCCTGGCAAAGAGCATGCCGGCAGAATGAACGTAGCCGACCGTCTTTCAACACTCGAGAAGAAAGTTTCAAAAACAGCAGGTGTAAATGATTTCCTTGAAAGAATCAATATCAGCGGGCTTATAGAAGTCGAAGGTTATACCGCAAGCAGGGGCAGCGGTCTCAACGGTAACCGCGATTCCAGCGATATAACCCTGGCAACAGTGGAACTGGAGCTTGATGCCAAGATAAATGAATGGGCCAGCGGTCATTTACTGTTTCTTTATGAGGATGATGATACAGAAGACTTTACAGTGGATGAAGCGATAATAACCATTGGTAATACCGAAAAATTCCCTCTTTATCTTTCAGCAGGTAAAATGTATGTGCCCTTTGGTAATTTTGAATCAAACATGATTCAGGATCCCCTGACCCTGGAGCTTGGTGAAACCAGGGAAAGTGCGGCCCAGATCGGTTTTGAATTAGAAGGTTTTTATGGATCGGTATATACATTTAATGGCGATGTGAGCGAAGGCGACCGCAATAGCAATAAGGTCGATAACTACGGCGCCAATCTTGGATTTGCATTTGAGCAGGATCAGCTCAATTTTGATATAGGCGTTGGCTATATCAATGATATCACAGACTCTGATGTTTTGACAGATGTTTTGGATGATGTATCAGATAATTTGGTAGAAGTAGGGCGCGATGAAATTGATGATTATGTTTCCGGCCTTGCAGCGCATTTGATAATGAATATGGGTTCGTTCCAGTTTATAGGTGAATATGTTGGAGCTATTGACGACTATAATACTGGTGAAATGAGCACAAAAAAAGCAAACCCTGAATCATGGAATTTTGAAGCAGCATTTACACAGGAAATTTTAAGCAA
>JAGGWL010000326.1 GCA_021157555.1 Deltaproteobacteria bacterium
AAACGAATAAAGCTACTATTCCTCTCAGGGAAGACTTTTGGAAAAGTCCGCAGAATGATAATAAACAGCCAAGATTAATCGGCAGCAAATGTTCTTCCTGCGGAGAAATTTTTTTCCCAAAAAAAGAAAAAAACTGGTGTGTGCACTGTAATAATGCAACACTCGAAGAAACCACTTTAAGCAATAAGGGAAAGATTGCGACTTACAGTGTTGTAATGCAACAGCCTGGCGGTGGTTTTTATAAAGGCCCGGTTCCTTTCGCTTATGGCTGCGTTGATCTGAAGGACGGGATAAGGATTGAAACTCTCTTATCTGCCGATGATTTTGATCAACTTGAAGTAGATCAGGATGTCGAACTTGTTATTGAAAAATTTTATGATGATGAAGATGCCAATGAAGTTGTAACATTCAAGTTTAAACCTGTTTAAAAAAATTTCATTGTAGGGGCGAACCCTTGTGGTCGCCCTCTATTGAAGGATATAAATATGAAAAATTTAAATGAGATGCGAGAAGTATATGTCGCCGGCATAGGCATTGTTCCCTGGGGTGTTTACGAAAACAAGGAACATTACGATTTCGGAAGCGACGCTGTATTTAACGCTCTAAAAGATGCTGAAATGGAATGGAAGGATATTCAGGCGGCTTTTATGGGAAGCGTTTATCAGGGAACCGGTTCCGGCCATCAGGTAATTAAAGAGGTAGGTCAAACAGGAATACCGATAGTAAATGTCGAAAATGCATGTTCCAGCGGTAGTTCGGCCTTCAGGCTTGCTTACCAGATGATTGCAGCAGAAATTTACGATATTGTTATTGCGGTAGGCATGGAAAAAATGCCTAAAGGGCCGATTCAGAGTACAGCTTTTCGTCCCTGGGAACTTGCCTCAGGATTTAATGTGCAAATGGCTAATTATGCCAATGAGGCGATAGAATATATCCATGAAACCGGTGCCTCGGTTGAAGACTTTGCGCGTGTAACTGTAAAAAATCGTAAAAACGGAGCAATGAACCCCAATGCAAGATTCCAGAAACCTGTTACACTGGAAGAGGTAATGAAATCAAGAATGGTAGCAACCCCTTTAAGGCTTTTCCACTGCTGTCCGCTTGCAGACGGTGCCGCCGCCGCTATTCTTTGCAGCAAAGACAAATTAAAATCACTAAAAAGAAGCATCAATGTAGCCGCATCAACTTTAACCTCCGGTGTTTATGGAGAAGGTCTAATGATGTGTGGTACAGTCAACAGCTTAAAATTTCCTGCCAAACCAGGTATCGTAAAGTTGTCTGCGGATCAGGCTTATGAAATCGCCGGTTATGGCCCTGAAGATATGGATGTGGTTCAGGCTTACGATACAATGGCTCCATCTGAACTGTGGGATGTTGAAAAGCTTGGATTCTGCGGTGTGGGCGAAGCTCCCAAATTTTTAAAAGAAGGCGTTTTTAATATAGATGGAAAAACACCTGTAAACACAGACGGAGGGCTGATGTCCCGCGGTCATCCTCTTGGAGCAACAGGACTGGGACAGATTTATGAAATTGTTACCCAGTTACGCGGAGAAGCAGGTAAAAGACAGGTAAATAATCCTAAAATCGGGCTTACGCATGCCATGGGCGCCGGCCCCAACAGTTCGGTTACTATTTTTAAGAAATAAATGTAAGCGTTCACCATCACCCTATCTGCACGTAATCAGGGCAAACGACATAGGATGTGGCTATAGTTACTTGCCCTGATCACCCACACCTGAGGCAATGGTAAACGCTTACATACTCAAAAATCCCAAAGGGTTCAAAATTTTAAACCCCTATAGTTCCCATAGCAAGACAAGGAGATATAAATGAAAGTTTTAGCTTTAAACGGGAGTCACAGACCTGGCCAGAACACAGCCACAATGCTGAATATAGTACTTGATGAGGTTAAGGCAGAAGGCTTTGAAACAGAGCTGATTGAGCTTTATGAACAGGAAATCAAACTCTGCACATCATGCAATAAATGCCTTATGAAACCTGAATGTTCAATCACGGATGATGATATGCCCATGATAATAAATAAGCTGCTTGCGGCAGATGCGATCATTCTTGGCTCTCCTGTCTATTTCGGAAATGTAAGCAGTATGATGAAAATATTTATAGATCGTTCCCGTTCCATACATATGTGTAAAAATGCGCTTGACGGTAAAATAGGAGCCGCCTTAACCCATGCGGGTTTGCGAAACGGAGGACAGGAAATGACCCAAATGATACTCGAAAGATTCCTGCAATGTCACGGTCTGCGTGTTGTTGAAGCCCGTGATCCTGAAACAGGTATTTTTAACGGTGGTCCTCTCGGGACAATGTTCGACTCTATGGATGGTAAAAAGGTGAAATGGAAAAAGGATGTATCCGAGGATATGCTGACAGTAAAAACATGCACATCTCTGGGGAAAAATATAACGCGAGTGCTGAAGCAAAAATAATCTTCTTTTTACGAAACCGTCAAAGGTTGGTATTGAAAAATGTATGGTTTAAAGGCGATAAGCAACAATAACGGATGGGTCATAGCCGCGGCAGGCATATTGATTGTCTTTACATGTTTGGCAGTGCTTTCTTTAGCTGTTTCCCAGATTAAAGTAATTTTTATATTATTTGATCGTGGCAACAAATTTTATAAAAAAATAAAAAGCCGACGTTCCAAAAAAAAAATTCCTGAGTCAGGTAATGCAGCTTTTTATGAATTGCTTAATAGTGAGCTGGAGGAACAGTTTCAGTTATTTGACCTTCTTGAAATATTAGATAAAAATAATTTCCCTCATCCATATTTAACTGTAAATCAATTACGTTATGGAAAAACGATAATTCCTTTCGGGGACGGTTTTTTTATATTCAATATGAATGAGGTATAAAATATGGATGATCTGCTGATAAAATTTTTCTCAAACACAGGTTATGCGCTGATGGATTATCGTAACCTTATAATGATTTGTATCGGATTGATCTGCATATACCTTGCCATAGCAAAAAAATGTGAACCGCTTCTTCTGGTTCCGATAGGCTTTGGTATATTATTAGGCAATATACCGGTATTCCCGGGATTCGGGCTGAGTCTGTATGAGGATGGTTCAGTATTGCATTTGCTTTATTTCGGGGTTACAACCGGCTTATACCCTTCTTTGGTTTTTCTGGGCCTGGGGGCGATGACCGATTTTTCTTCACTGCTGAGACAGCCTGGATTCATGCTTCTGGGGGCTGCCGCCCAGATAGGAATTTTTTTTACTCTTCTTGGAGCTCTGTTTTTTGGATTTGAACCTAAAGAAGCTGCCTCAATCGCAATTATCGGTGGTGCTGACGGCCCCACATCAATTTTTCTTACCGCCAGATTAGCGCCCCACCTTATAGGTCCGGTTGCCATAGCAGCCTATTCCTACATGGCCCTGATACCTGTTATTCAGCCGCCGATTATGAAACTTCTTACCACTCATGAAGAAAGGCTTATAAGGATGGATGCACTGCGTGAAGTTTCAAAACGAGGAAGAATAATTTTTCCGATAATAGCTCTGCTGCTTTGCTGCTTTACTGCTCCAGCGTCCTTACCGCTTTTAGGGATGTTTTTTTTCGGAAACCTTTTAAAAGAATCCACAGTAACCGAACGTCTGGCTAATACCGCCCGCACGGCAATTATAGATTTTGCGACTATATTGCTGGGAGTAATCGTAGGTGCAAGCACACAAGCCGACAGGTTTCTTACAAAACAGTCCCTGGGTATATTTATATTGGGAGCAATTGCATTCAGCATTGCAACAGCATCAGGAATTATATTCGCCAAAATAATGAACCTGTTTATGAAACAAAAAATAAATCCACTTTTAGGAGCCGCAGGGGTTTCAGCGGTACCTGGTTCCGCCCGAGAAGCTCATTTAATGGGTCTTAAGGAAGATAATACAAATTTTCTGCTAATGCATGCCATTGCATGTAACTCATCGGGAGTTATCGGCTCAGCTATCGCGGCAGGAGTTTTATGGAATTTTTTTAGTTAATTATTATGGAAAGAAATATTTACGATTATTTATATCAAAAAGCAGAAGGAATCCCGGTCTGGAAATACCTGGGAGTTAGTCTATCAAATTTATCAAAAGGTGCTGCAAAAGTTGAGCTGCCATATAATACCAAACTGGGCAATTCCATGCAGGCCCTTCAGGGAGGCATCACAACGGCTATAGCCGACGCAGCCTGCGGATGGGCATTACTTACTCTTGTTAAACCCGGCACAAAGATATCAACTATTGAATTAAAGATAAACTTTCTGCTGCCGATTCGTGAAGATGTTGTTGCGGAAGCAAAAGTTGAACATTTAGGTTCGGCAATAGGTACATCAAGCGTTAAGGTTAAATTTATGGACGGCAGAACGGCCGCAGTCGGCATTGGAACCTATTATCTGAAAGATTGAGGTAAAAATGAATCAAAAATACTTTGAAGATCTGCAATTAGGCGATCAGGATCAAACTGCAGGCAGAACAATTACAGAGGCTGATATAGTAAATTTTGCGGGATTGTCCGGTGATTTTAATCCGATTCATATGGATCAGGTTTTTGCAGAGAAAACTTTCTTTAAAAAAAGGATAGCCCATGGAATCCTGGTTTTTTCCATTGCTTCCGGTCTTTTTACACAGTGTGAAATGAACACCTTTATGAAAAAAAGCGTTATTGCATTAATGGAAATTAAATGGAAATTCCTGAAACCGGTTTTTATAGGAGATACTATTCATCTTGAAGTCGAAATCATCGAAAAAAAGAAAACCAGTAAACCTGATCGAGGGATTGTTTTAGTAAAAAGAACAGTATTAAATCAGGATGGAGATGCTGTGCAAGAGGGTGATGTCATTATGATGATTAAGCGCAAACCTGAATAATAAATTTTTAAATAAAAATTTTGGGTGAGTTATAGGTCACTTACATGAGTCACATTAGGGGAACGTGCCCTACGGTACGCTCTGTTCCCCAGAACAGGCCGAAACATCGGCATAAACAACACGTTTACAATAAGGAGGTTTTTTAAATGGATTTAACAGGAAGAGTCGCAATCATAACCGGTGCAGGGAGCGGGCTTGGGAGAGCCATAGCCTACAGGCTGGCGGAAAATGGCGCTAAAATTGTAGTAAATGACGTTGTTGCAGAACAGGGCAATCTTACTGTAGACAATATAAAATCAAAAAAAGGTGAAGCGGTTTTTTCACAAACGGATATCTCAAAATGGGACGGGGCCAAAGATTTAATCAAAAAGGCCAAAGATACCTTCGGCAAAATTGATATCCTGGTTAACAATGCCGGAATAACCCGCGATATGCTGGTCAAAGATATGCAGGAAGAGGACTGGGACAAGGTTCTTGCTATCAATCTTAAAGGCGCGTTTAACTGCTGCAAGTTTGCAACTCCGCATATGGTAGAGCAAAAGTATGGCAAAATCGTAAATCTTTCTTCCAGAGCACATCTGGGTAATCCTGGGCAGGCTAATTACTCTGCCTCCAAGGCGGGAATAATAGGGCTTACCCGTTCATTGTCCCTGGAATTCGGCCGTTATAATATTAATGTAAATGCTGTTGCTCCGGGCATGATTAATACAGAAGGTGTCAAAGCCCTTAAAAAATATGAAATGGTAGTAGAAAGAGCTTTAAAGATTACGCCCTTAAAAAGAATAGGAGAACCTGAAGATGTGGCAAATCTGGTTCATTTTCTGGTCAGCGATTATTCAAGTTATATAACAGGTGAAATCATTCATATAACAGGCGGAAGATACTAGCTTTATGAAAAAAATACAAAAACTTATGACCGATCCTATCTTTTCCGTTAAAGGATCTGAAACAGGCTCAAAAGTGATGCCGCTGGAAAAAGCGGTTAGCAGATATGTAAAATCGGGCATGATGATACATACCTGCCAGACAAGTATTAGATGGTGCCATGCAATTTTTAATGAAATTGCAAGACAGTTCTGGGGGAAAAAAGGAGATTTTACGCTGGCCGGTATTTCAATGAATTTCCCCCAGGCTGTACTCGTACACGGTGGTTTAGTCAAAAAAATGATTACAAGTTACTTTGGTGATCCTTACATCGTGCCGAGCCCAAACAGAGTCTTCCAGAGGGCAGTAAAAGAAGGAACACTTGAGATTGAGCACTGGTCAATCTATACCATAACCCTCCGCATGCAGGCCGCAGCCTTTAACCTCCCTTTTCTTCCCACCCATTCACTGATAGGAAGCACAATGGAGCAGGATAATAAAAAGAATATCATTATTATGGATGATCCTTTGAGGGAAGGGAAAAAAATAGCTATGGTAAGCGCGCTGCAAGCCGACCTTACCATAGCTCATGCATGGCTGGCCGATTCTGAAGGAAATGCCGTTTTCCTTGCTCCGCTTGGTGAAAATATCAAGGGGGCGCTCGGCAGCAAAGAAGGTGTAATCCTTACCGTTGAAAAAATCGTGCCCACGGAAACTCTAAGAAAATATTCACATCTCGTTAAACTGCCAGGCATTTATGTCAAAAGCGTCTCTGAAGTTCCTTTTGGAGCACATCCCAGTGGTTTGTCGCGTATAGGTCTGGATGAATTTGATCTATATAGTGAAGATTATGATTTTATAGAAGAGGTACATCAGGCCTGCAAAAGCAAAGATTCTTTTCAGACCTGGATAGATAAATGGGTTCTTTCATGTTCCGGTCATGAAGACTATCTGGCAAAGCTGGGGCATAATAGAATCAAACAGCTAACCGGACAGTCAAATCCTGAATCCTGGCGTGTAAATTTTTCAAGTCTTGAAAAAATAACAGATGATGAAAAATATACTCCAATTGAAATGGCAATGGTTGTGATGGCCAGAATACTATCAAAAAAAGTCAAAGGAAATGGGCATAAAACCCTTCTGGCAGGCGCAGGCATTGCAAATCTCGCTTCCTGGCTCTGTTTTTATAAACTAAAGCAGGAGGATTATCCTCTGGAGTTGATGGCTGAAATAGGAATGTACGGTTATGTGCCCTGCCCTACTGAACCGATCCTCTTTAATACCAGCAATTTCGCCACCTGCAAAATGACAACCGATATCACAACCATTATGGGCATGTTTGTGGGCGGCATCAAGGCAAACTGTATAGGCGCGCTCGGTGCAGCGCAGATAGATCAGCATGGCAGCATAAATACTACCAAAATGGATCAGGATAACGTTATTGTAGGCTCCGGTGGAGCAAATGATGTTTGCAGCGCAGCCAAAGATGTGGTGGTGATTCTACCCCAATCGGCGGACAGGCTCTTAAAGGATGTTTATTATATTACTTCCCCCGGAAATAATGTAAGCACAGTGGTTTCAACAATGGGAGTTTTTGAAAAAATGGGTAATGATTCGGTTTTTACTTTAACCGGTTATTTTCCTTCCAAAGAAGAAAATCAGGAAAAAATTATAGAAAAATTTCAAACAAAATCAAGCTGGTCATTTAATGTTTCAAAAAATTTAAAAGAGATAAAACCTCCTGCGCAAGATGAGTTAAAAATGCTCAGAATATTCGATCCAAACCGCTGTTACCTTGGGATATTAAAATAATGAATAGCAGAGTTCATATAATAATTACCGGAAAAGTTCAGGGCGTTTGTTTCCGAATTACTACAAAACAAGAGGCCGAAAAATACGACGTCAAGGGCTGGGTCAGGAACAAAAATGACGGTTCTGTCGAAGCCGTGTTTGAGGGAGAGAAAAACAGGGTTGACTCAGTGCTGGAATGGTGCGGGAATGGCCCACTAATGGCAAATGTAAAAAAGGTTGAAACAAAATGGGAAAAGCATAAAAATGAGTTTCACACCTTTCAAGTTAGGAACGTGGACGAAATAACTTCCCCAAGTAGACGCACAGATTTAGGTCAGGTTTGTTCGATCTGAAAGCACAAAAGTTGAAGGAATAGCAAGCT
>JAGGWL010000162.1 GCA_021157555.1 Deltaproteobacteria bacterium
GGTTTAAGGCGGCGGTCTTGAAAACCGTTGAGCTAATGGTTCCGTGGGTTCAAATCCTACTCCCTCCGCCATTCATAATGCGACTCTTTTTATATGAAAAAAAAGGTCTAACGATTTACGGAGAGATGGCCGAGCTGGCTGAAGGCGCTCGCCTGCTAAGCGAGTGTGGGGATTATACCTCACCGAGGGTTCGAATCCCTCTCTCTCCGCCAATTCAAACCATTGGGGTTTTTCCTCCATTCCTAATATTTATTATAGACTTTAAGATAATGATTTTGGGAAGGCCAGAGGGAGGAAGGCGTATTATAATATTCCGACGACCGATAACGCATCCAAAATTTTTATCTTAAACTCTATATGTCTGATAATAAAACGATTATTCAAATAGTATGGGGTATTGTTCTATCTGCAACAGGATTAGGTGTTTTTTTTGCCATACCTCAAAAAATGATAGAAATAGAAAAATCAGGTTTTTTTTCATCCAACCTTTTCTTTATCAAGTTTTCTTTTTATCTTATTGGTATTCTGTTGCTGGGCGGGGGTATAAAAAAAATTTTAAAAAACTGCCGCAATCTGCATAAAAAAAATTCTGAATAATCACTTCAAAAGCATTCCATCCTTTTTTTTTAAAACAAACTCCATCTTTGCGTCTACTTGGGGAAGTTATTTTGTCCACGTTCCTAACCAATAAATAAAAATATCATTGCAGCTTTTTTTATTATAGGCACGAAGTTTGCTTTCTTTATAGGTTCAATAAACCTATACTTTTTTGGGAATAAATTATGAAGACAGACGCATTATATACCACCACTTCAAAGCAAGCTGTGAAAACCAATGCTCTTTACACAACTTCTTCCGTGCAGAGCAAAAAAACTGATGCGCTTTATACTTCAGGATCAGGCCAGGTAGAGAAGCCCGATTCTGTTCATGCGGACAGTATAAACGGAAAACAGAAAATTACAGGAACTGAATTCGGGGAAAAATTTCAGGGCATCTGCAACAGGATCTATGCAGCAGCAAATATTGATAATGTTTTTGTCGAACTGACAAACGAAATTATTGGGCTTTTTAATTCTGAACGATTAACTCTCTTTGTGGTGGATGGAATAAAGCGGGAACTGGTCTCCAGCTTTAAATCCGGTAATGAAGTAACTGAAATCAGAATACCCATATCTTCCAGCACGATTGCTGGATATTCGGTATATAGGCAGAAACTTCTTAACATTAAAAATGCCTATGATAAAAAAGAGCTCTCTTCTATAGATCATGAATTGAAGTTTGATCCGATCTGGGATATCAAAACCGGTTTTACGACCTCCCAGGTACTTGTGGCTCCTGTTTTTTATAAAACATTCATGCTTGGAGCACTTCAGTTCATAAATAAAAAAGAAGGCGAAAACTATGACAAGTCTGACGAAATGCACATTAAGGAACTTGCGAGGATAATCGGACTTGCTCTTTATAATCAAAAAAAGGTTGTAAAAGGGAATATTAGTAAATTCACTTATCTTCTTAAAAATCATATTCTTACCCAGAAAGAGCTAAAAAAAGCTGTGGGGGAAGCAAAAAAAGAAAAACTATCTGTTGAATCTTTCCTGATTAAAAAATTGAAGATTCCCAAAAAGGATATCGGCAAATCTATAAGCCAGTATTATAAAGTACAATTTGTTGAATATAATCAAAATACAGCTATTCCCGGAGATATACTGAAGGGATTAAAAATACCCTTTATACGAGCCAATACATGGGTTCCCTGGCGCTCTGAAAAAAACAAGATTATTATTCTTGTTGATAATCCTAATGATCTGCAGAAAGTCGATGTTATAAAGTCACTTTTCCCCGGCAAAAGTATAGAACTCAAGGTGGCTATAAAAGAGGACATCCTGGACTTTATCAAACTCTTTACCAATGATGAAAAAGAATTAAACGCTATTGAGTCTATAATTTCACAGCTTCAGGATGAAAACGATGAAATTGAGGATGAAACAGCGCTGGTTACAGAAGAAGATGGGGCTGTTGTACAACTTGTGAATAAAATAATTTTGGATGCTTATGAGCGGGGCGCATCTGATATTCATATCGAACCCTATCCAGGTAAAAGAAATACGGAAGTGCGTATAAGAATTGATGGCAGTTGCACACTTTATCAGACCATCCCCTATAGTTATAAAAACGCAGTGATTTCCAGAATTAAAATTATGTCGAATCTTGATATTGCGGAACGTCGCAAACCCCAGGACGGAAAAATCAAGTTTAAAAAATATGGCGGTCTTGATATTGAGCTCAGGGTGGCGACTGTTCCCACCCAGGGTGGAATTGAGGACATCGTAATGCGTATTCTTGCTGCAGGCGATCCTATTCCTCTCTCCGGAATGGGGTTTTCAAAGAAGAATTATGAAAATTTTCTTAAAATAATTGTGCAGCCATATGGCATCATATTTGTTTGCGGTCCAACCGGTTCCGGTAAAACTACAACCCTTCATTCAGCGCTCGGGTATATCAACAAGACCGAAACAAAAATCTGGACAGCCGAAGATCCGGTCGAAATAACGCAGTCCGGTTTAAGGCAGGTCCAGGTCCAACCGAAGATAGGGTTTGATTTTGCCTCTGCCATGAGGTCATTTTTAAGAGCCGACCCGGATGTTATAATGGTAGGCGAAATGCGTGACAAGGAGACTACCCAAATAGGTATAGAAGCTTCCTTGACAGGTCACCTGGTCTTATCAACCCTCCATACCAACAGCGCTCCTGAGAGTGTCACCAGGCTTTTGGATATGGGGATGGATCCTTTTAATTTTGCTGATGCTATTTTGTGTATCCTGGCTCAACGCCTTGTGCGTACACTTTGCAAGGATTGCAAGGAGAAATATCATCCCTCCAAAGAAGAGTATGATGAACTGGTAAGGGAATATGGTGGTGAAGAAGATTTTATAGAAAATGTAAATATTCCTTATACAGATGATCTGACCCTTTACAAACCTAAAGGATGTGATACCTGTAATGAAACAGGATACAGGGGCAGGATGGGAATCCATGAGCTCCTGATTGGCACGGATGAGCAAAAAAAATTAATCCAGCAAAGCTCAAGAATGGAAATACTTCGTCAGCAGGCAATTAAAGACGGTATGACAACTTTAAAGCAGGATGGAATCGAAAAGGTTTTTGCCGGTAAATGCGATTTACTGCAAGTTCGAAAGGTTTGTATTAAGTAGTTAAGAACGCTTCGCTTGAGGCGGGTTATTCGTATATGGTCGGGTCTTTGACTCCTGCTTCCAGAAAGCCTTTTTTCCTCAGAACACAGCTTTCACAGAGGCCGCATGCTTTTCCATCAATTGAGGGGTCATAACATGAATGTGTAAGAGAATAATCAATTCCTAATGCAATTCCTTTTTTAATAATTTCCGCTTTAGTCAAATTTATAAGAGGAGTTACGATTTTAATTTTTGTAGTACCTTCTACACCTGTTTTTGTAGCCAGGCGTGCCATTTTTTCATAAGCTTTTATATATTCAGGTCTGCAATCAGGATAACCGCTATAATCAAGCGCATTTACACCGATAAATATATGTGATGCACCTACAACTTCTGCCCAGGCCAGAGCGTAAGACAAAAATATGGTGTTTCTGGCAGGAACGTATGTTACGGGAATTTCATTATTATGCTCAGGCTTTTTATCTGTTTTGGGTACGTCAATATTATCTGTAAGGGCAGAGCCGCCTATTTTATCCAGCTCAATATTCAATACCAGATGTTTTGCCGCGCCTATTCTATACGCCAATTTTTTTGCAGCATTAAGTTCATATTTGTGGCGCTGCCCATAGTTGAAGCTTAAACTGTAGATTGCATATTCTTGATTTTTTGCAAGATACGTCACAGTTGTTGAATCAAGTCCCCCGCTTGAAAGGATAACCGCTTTTTGTTTTTTCTGTAGAGTTGTTTTTATGATAATATCCCTGTTTTTAATTGATTGAATCCTGAAAATTCTGATTCAGACAGTTTTTAAATTGTAAACATATTATATGTCAAGAACTGATATGAATTTTTTATATTGACACTTTTTTCCAATCACTTTAAGGATTGTTTAAACATGATGATAAATAAACAATTTGCCAGCGAGACCCCCCATTGTTCCCAAAATCCCGTCCCAGGCACTCATCTCCTTATGTTCAGGGGAGATACCGTAACTTTCACCCTTTCTGTTTCTCCCTGTTTTACAGGAAAGGCATGGCTTCGAACAAATATAGGGCATGTTGGAATTACCAGGAAGGAGATTATAGAAAAGGTTGAAAAAAATGAATCGCCTCTCAGCCGGGACTGGTTTGATCTTCCCATGGTGCATGTTGATATGGTGCGTATTGATCAGGAACGGTTTAAAATTACAATTCCGCTTGCTGAAACAGGTCATTTTGAGGCTAAAGCTTTTTTTCTTGCAAAGGATGATGATAATCCTGTCTGGGCTCCGGGAGAGAATACTGTTATTAATGTTGAACCGGCCGGTACTTGTTGTGCTAATATAATTTATAATGTTTTTGTCCGCCAGTTCGGCCCGAATCTTAAACACCATGCCAGGGATTTCCTGAAAGAGAGATGTGTCAAGTCGCTGGATCAGGCCAAGTATACGGTTATCCCGCCCTCGGGGAGATTCAGAGATCTTATTCCCAGGCTTGATTTTATTATTAAGGAGCTGGGATGCAGAATTTTACAGCTTCTTCCCATACATTCCACTCCCACGACTTATGCCAGGATGGGCAGATTCGGGAGCCCTTATGCAGCTCTTAGTTTCACAGATGTTGATCCGGCCCTTGCTCAATTCGATCCGCGCGCGACTCCCCTTGAGCAGTTTATTGAACTTGTTGATGCTGTGCATGAACGGAATGCAAAGATAATTATAGATATTGCAATCAATCATACAGGCTGGGCAGCTGATCTTCACGAAACCCATCCCAAATGGCTTGTAAGGGCCCATGACGGCCTCATTGAAAATCCTGGAGCATGGGGCATGGTATGGGAGGATCTTACCAAACTGGACTATAATCAAAAAAATTTATGGCTTTATGTTGCCCGTATTTTTATTACCTGGTGTAAAAGGGGGGTGGATGGTTTCAGGTGCGATGCCGGTTATATGATTCCTGTGGCAGCCTGGGAGTATATTATAGCATTTGTACGCCAAAAATTTCCTGATACAATTTTTTTTCTGGAGGGACTGGGCGGAAAAATTTCCGTAACACGAGCTCTGCTTAACAGAGCAAATTTTAATTGGGCATATTCCGAACTTTTCCAAAATTATGATCGCAGTCAGGTGGAACATTATCTGCCTGAGCCGATTAAATTTTCCATTAATGATGGAATAATGGTCAATTTTGCCGAAACCCACGACAACCAGCGGCTTGCTTCCGTATCAAATGTTTATGCAAAGATGAGGACTGCTCTTTGTGCTTTATCTTCTCAAAACGGAGCCTTTGCTTTTGCAAACGGTGTTGAGTGGTATGCAACAGAGAAGATTAATGTGCATGATGCGCCCTCCCTGAACTGGGGCGCTGAAATTAATCAGGTTGATCATATTCGCAGGCTTAACAAAATTCTTAAGGCGCATCCGGCATTTTATGACAAAACCGATATTCAATTTATCCACAATGGCGGCGGGAACAATATCGTTTTGTTGCGGCGTCATCGGCCATCCGGAAAGATGCTCATTATACCCGTGAACCTTGACCATAAAAAGAGTACGCTATGCTCCTGGAAAAATTGTGATAGCAAAATAATGAATGCATCTTATTTTGATCTCTTAACCGGTAAACGGGTAATGGTTATAGAATCAGACTCTCTTCATATTCTAAAGCTTGAAGCGGGGCAGGTATTGTGCCTGACAAATGACAAAACCGATATAGATCTTCTTGATATACCCCGAAACAAAGATGCGACAGTACCCGACCGAATCATAAAGCAGCGCTTAAAGGCCAAGGCTTTGGAGGTTTTTTCTTTTTATAATGGTAATATTGATATTGGAGAATTTAATCCTGACGCTGCGGCATCGGATCTTTCGGAAAATACAATCTATTTTTGCAAAAATATGAATCCTTTCAGCGCCGAGTCGAAAGTAATCCTATGGCAATGGCCAAAGGATACCAGACGAGAGGTAATGATACCTCCCGGGCATTTCCTTATGATCAAATCACCTTTTTCTTTCAGGACAGTCATTTTTGAGGAAAAAGAGGTAATCGCATCTGAAGAAAGCATACCGTCATCCGACGGGTCATTTTTTGTTCTTTATTCTCCTTTTGCAACTCCGGACAATTTTTTGTCCCGTATACTGAAGATATCGGTATATAAACCGGAATGCTGCTTTCACGATACGGGAAATCTTCTTTTTTTGCCTGAGCATGAATCAGTAAGTGTTAAACGACTATTCAAGAAAAACGATCTTTCAGGTAATAATTTAATTTTTTTAGGCACTAACGGCAGGGGCGGTATGCTTAGGTCATCTCTGAACAGGGGCAGGCTTTACAGCAAATACGATGCCTTGCTGGCTGCAAATATTAACAGCAATTTTCCTGAAGACAGGTGGATTCTGTTAACCAGATGCCGTATATGGGTTGTTTTTCAGGGTTATTCACATGAAATCAGTGCTGATAGCCTTCATTCATTCAAATTTAATTTTAATTCCTGCGGACTGTGGCGTAACAGGGTTCCTGCAGGCCGGGGAAAATATATATATTTACAAATACTTGTTAAAATGATTCCTGAAAAAAACGCTATTGATATTTTTTATTTCAGAGAGCAGTCTGCTGAAGATGAAAGGATGCTCCCTGATCAGAGGCCTGTTAAAATCATTATTCGTCCTGATATAGAGAACAGGAATTTTCATGAAACTACAAAAGCTTATCTTGGACCAGAACATTCATGGCCTGCCTCAATTTCAGCAAAGGAGAAAGGGTTTACCTTTGTGCCTGATTCTGCACACAGACTTTATATGGAGATTTCCAATGGTGGTTTTGTTTATGAACCTGAATGGAATTATATGGTAAATCGGCCGAATGAAGCGGAACGCGGCCTTGATCCTGATTCCGATCTTTTTAGTCCGGGTTATTTTTCAGCGGATATCAAGGGAGGGGCGCAGGTATTGCTTGTTGCGCGGATTACACCGCCTGACAAAAATGTTTCTGCCAAGATTGAGAATGAACCTTTATTCCAGGAAGCTATTGAAGATGAAAAACCTGCTCAAGCCATGCAGCAGGCTGTTAAACAATACATTGTTAAACGTGATGATTTTAATACCGTAATAGCAGGATATCCCTGGTTTCTTGACTGGGGACGCGACACGCTTATCTTTACCAGGGGATTGATAGCGGCAGGCAGGATGTCGGATGCTGGAGCGATACTCAAGCAGTTCGCATCTTATGAAGAAGGAGGCACTCTTCCCAATATGATCAGGGGTGATGATGCCGGCAACAGGGACACAAGCGATGCTCAGTTGTGGTTTTTTGCCGCATGCGCTGATTTTGTTAAAAAAGAAGGCGAATCACCATTTCTTGAAATTCTCTGCAAAGGTAGAAGCATTAAAGAAATTCTTGTTTCAATGGCCAGGTCTCTCATGGAAGAAACTTTTAATGGTATTCGTATGGACAAGGCTTCAGGCCTTCTCTTCAGCCCTGCTCATTTTACGTGGATGGATACAAATTATCCGGCAGGAACACCCCGTGAAGGATATCCAGTCGAAATTCAGGCATTATGGTTTTCAGCGCTCTCATTTTTGTCACAAATAGATTCATCAACACATGAGTGGCAGTTATTGGCCGAAAAAGTCAGGTTATCTTTTATGAAATTTTTTTATATGGATAAAAAAGGCTATCTCGCTGACTCGCTTCAGGCGGCGCTAGGCGAGCCGGCCGCAAGCGCTGCGGTTGACGATGCTTTGCGTCCGAACCAGCTTATTGCGATTACCATGGGCATGGTAAGTGACCTGGAGATTTGCGGTAAAATTCTTTTTGCGTGCCAGGAACTGTTAGTGCCTGGAGCGATAAGGAGCCTTGCTGATCGACCGGTTGCCTGTCCTATTGAGATTAAAAAGGATGGAAGTAATTTGAATGATCCCTGTCATCCTTATAAAGGTATTTACGCGGGAGATGAGGATACTGAAAGAAAACCCGCCTACCATAACGGCACTGCCTGGACATGGATGTTTCCTTTTTTTTGCGAGGCATGGTCAAAAACTTATGGAAGCGCTGGCAGAAAGACTGCCCTGGCATGGCTTGCCAGCAGTATTAGGCTGATTAATGCAGGTTGTGTCGGTCATCTGCCTGAAATTCTTGATGGAGATTTCCCACATAAGCAGCGCGGCTGTGATGCCCAGGCGTGGGGAGCAAGCGAGTTTTTACGAGTCTGGCTGCAGTTATAATTTATAAAAAAGCTTTTGACTTGAGAATCAGGGCTTAAAACTGATCAACACATCTCCATTCTCAACCGCTTGTCCAGCGTTAACCCGAATTTCGTCTATAATGCCGTCAACCGGTGATGCCACGTCACTTTCCATTTTCATGGATTCGAGAATTACAAGAGGCTGACCGCGGAAGACGCGCTCTCCTTTTTTGGCCAGTACCCCTACCACCAATCCCGGCATAGGACAAATGAGGACATTGTTCGCAAGCTGTTTAGTTCTTGCGAGCATGTATTCCATAAGTTTCCACTCTTTGGGGGAATAAACTTCGAACAATCGAGTGATGCCGCTGAATGCGATAAAAATGAACGAGTGCTCAAACTTTAGCCGAAAGCGGTAAATCCGTCCATCGACGGTAAGCCTGAGTCTGCGGCGATAGAACTCTAATTGTGGTGTTTCCACCGCGTACTTGTTGCTGCCAACGTGGACAGTCCAGAGTCGGCCGCCAGTCGTAAGCCGTGCGCCAGCAGTGCTTTCAAGCGACACATCAAACACCTCGTTTTCAGACCTGATTGTGTACTGATGTTTATTTACGTCCGCTTTTTTTCTACCAATCCTGGAAACCATCGGGCTGAGCGAATTGCGTATGACCACAGTGCGGACATGATGAATAATGCTTGCAGTAAGGGCTGCCAAATCCATATTTTTGCGATCCGGCGGAATTTTTGGCCGATCGTTATCGAAATGTTGGTCAATAAAATTTGTGGTCAGCTTTCCTTTTATAAATTCCGGATGGCACAAGATACTGTTGGTAAAATCAATATTGGAAACAACTCCCTCAATATGATAGCCGTTTAATGCACCTGCAAGCCGGGTGCGGGCATCTTCACGGTCTTTTCCATGGCAAATGATTTTGGCAAGCATGGAGTCGTAGTAAACACCTACCTTGCTCCCTATCCGGACGCCGCTGTCCACCCTGATGGAATGACCTCTGGGTTCCGTATAGCGGGTGAGCATACCTGTGGAGGGCATAAAATTCAGGGCGGGATCTTCTGCACAAACGCGTGCCTCAATCGCCCAGCCATTACAAACCACATTATCCTGATTGAATGGAAGCTGTTCGCCAGCGGCAATTCTTAACTGAAGCTCCACCAGATCCAGTCCGGTAACCATTTCGGTAACCGGATGCTCAACCTGCAGGCGGGTGTTCATCTCAATAAAATAAAAATCGTCCTGGGCGTCTAATATAAACTCCACCGTGCCGGCATTCACGTAGTCAGCTTTGCGGGCCAGGTCACAGGCGGCCTGTCCCATGCGCTGGCGTAACTCCTCAGATACGGCCGGTGACGGAGACTCTTCGATTATTTTCTGGTAACGCCGCTGGATGGAACACTCTCTTTCACCCAAGTGAATCACGTTGCCATGGGTATCTGCCAGGATCTGAATTTCCACATGGCGGGGTTGCATGATATAGCGCTCAATAAAAATCCGGCTGTCTCCGAAGGCCTTTAACGTTTCCTGACGGCTGGCAGCGAGAGCTGCTTTCATTTCAGCCGGATCGTGGACGATACGCATGCCCTTGCCGCCTCCACCGGCCGCAGGTTTGAGTAATACAGGGTAACCAATGCCGTTCGCCACAGCCAGGGCTTCATCTTCGTCTTTCAAAACATCTGTATGACCAGGTATGACCGGCACTCCAGCCTGAATAGCCAGTTTTTTGCCTGCAATTTTATCACCCAGTATGGCGATGGCTTTGGCAGGCGGGCCGATGAAAGTCAGACCGGCACTCTCCACGCTTTTGGCAAATTGAGCATTTTCAGACAAAAAGCCATAGCCGGGATGCACGGCCTGGCAACCTGTTGAAAGGGCAGCAGAAATAATTTTTTCCACGTTGAGATAAGATTCCTGGGCGTTCGATCCGCCGATATGAACTGTTTCATCGGCCGTTTGCATATGCAGGCTGCGTCTGTCCTCGTCGGAATAGACTGCCACTGTGCCGATGTCCAGCCGGTTGCATGTCTTGATAATGCGAACGGCAATTTCGCTTCGGTTGGCGATCAAGATTTTATCGAACATAGCATAACCTCATAGTGGAATGTTTCCATGTTTACGTTCAGGACCTTTGGTATTTTTACCTTCCAGTATCTGTAAGGTACGAATCAGGCGGTGACGGGTGTCTCTGGGGAAAATTACATCATCAATGTAACCACGCTGGGCAGCCAGAAATGGATTGACAAAAGTTCGTCTGTAATCAAGCATTTTTTTATTCAACATAGCTTCAGGATCATCGGCAGATTGAATCTCTTTGCGGTGTATTACCTCGGCGGCACCTTTGGGCCCCATGACTGCGATCTCAGCCGTGGGCCAGGCGTAGTTGACGTCACAATGAATGTGTTTGGAATTCATCACCAGATAAGCACCGCCATACGCTTTGCGGACGATGACGGAAATGCGAGGTACAGTGGCTTCGGTAAACGCATAAAGCAGCTTGGCGCCATGCCGGATGATACCGCCGTATTCCTGATCCGGGCCTGGCATGAATCCCGGAACATCCACCAGGGTGATCAGCGGAATGTTGAACGTGTCACAAAAGCGCACGAAACGCCCTGCCTTGACAGAAGCGTCAATATCCAGAACTCCGGCCAGCACGGCTGGCTGGTTGGCAACCAGTCCTACTGTTTGACCTCCCAAACGGCCAAACCCGCATATGATATTACGTGCGAAGCCGGGCTGTACTTCCATGAACTCTGCCCCGTCGAGAATGCTAAAAATCAGGACGTTCATGTCATAGGTCTGTTTGGGGTTTGCGGGAATAAGGTAGTCCAGTGTCGGGTCAATACGATCCGCCGGATCGCGCAAATCCAGCATGGGAGCACGGTGCCGATTGCTTGATGGCAGGTAGCTAATCAGGCGCTGTATCTCACGCATGCTAAGGATGTCATTTGGGGTAGTAAAATGGGCTACACCGCTTTTTTTGGAGTGTACCTGAGCACCGCCCAGATCTTCCGACGTAATGTCCTGATGTGTGACAGTCTTGACTACGCTCGGTCCGGTGACGAACATATAGGATGATTCCTGGACCATGAAGACAAAATCGGTGATAGCCGGGCTGTAAACCGCACCACCGGCGCAAGGCCCCATGATACAGGATATTTGGGGAATAACACCGCTGGCCCTAACGTTGCGATGAAAAATTTCTCCATAGGCGGCCAGTGCATCTACACCTTCCTGTATGCGGGCGCCACCGGAGTCGCTCAGACCGATAATCGGTGCGCCTACTTTTACCGCCAGATCCATTACCTTACATATTTTCTGAGCATGTGCTTCTCCCAGAGAACCGCCTATGACTGTGAAATCCTGACTAAATACGAAAACCTCTCGTCCGTCTATGGTGCCGTGGCCTGTAATTACACCGTCGCCCGGATAGTTGCGCTCATCCCCAAGGGCTCCGCCGCGACTGGTTTTAAGAATATCAAACTCCTCAAAGGAGCCGTCATCCAGGAGCAGGCCGAGACGTTCTCTGGCTGTCAGCTTTCCATGGCGGTGCTGAACATCATTTTTTTTCTCACCGCCGCCAGCTATGGATTCCAGACGTAGTTTTTCAAGAGTTTCAATGGTGGAGTTGTATTGGTTGACCATCGTCAATCACCTTAAAGTTATATAATTTACACCCTTTAGGAAAAAAAATGCTTATAAATAATCCAATTTGATAACAATGTTTTTCCTTGTTGTCAAGGAAGTTACTACAGAAAATTATCATACCTTGGTAAACAGGGATGTCTGAAATATTCTATCTTGTAAAACAATCAAAGAGTGTATAAGGAGATTATTTAACGAAACAATAATTATAAAATTTAAAAATTAGGATTAAAATGAAACTATCTATTCCGGACTATATTTTATCATTAACTCCGTATGCACCGGGAAAACCTCTTGAAGAGCTGGAAAGGAAATACGGGATTGAGGATTCAATTAAACTTGCATCTAATGAGAACCCGTTGGGCCCGTCTCCAATGGCAGTAAAAGCTATTGAAATGGAACTTCAAGCGCTTAATCGTTATCCTGATGGAGGTGGGTATGCGCTTACAAAAAAGCTGTCGGAAAAATTAAATATCCTTCCTGAAAATATTGTTTTAGGAAACGGATCAGACGATATTATCGGTATGCTTACCAGAGTATTCTTAAAACCTGGTGATGAGGCGATTATGCCAAAGCCGTCTTTTTTGATGTATGATATTATGGTGAATTCATCCGCTGCAACAGCAATTCATGTTCCTTTAAAATCATTTTCAGTTGATTTACAGGGCATGGCAGACAAAGTTACCGACAAAACACGTTTGATTTTTGTCTGCAACCCGAATAATCCAACCGGCACCATAGTATCAAAAAAGGATTTTAACAGATTCATTGAGAATGTTCCTGAAAATATTCCGGTTGTTCTTGATGAAGCCTATATAGAATTTGTACGTGATCCTGACTGCGTTAACGGTATTGATTATATAAATAATGGCAGAACTATTGTTGCTCTTCGTACATTTTCCAAAGCTTATGGTCTGGCAGGGCTCAGAATAGGATATGGGATAATGCCCAAAAATATTGCTGAATTGCTGCACAGGGTCAGACAGCCCTTTAACGCCAATAGATTGGCTCAGGCAGGAGCATTGGCAGCTCTGGATGATGAATCTTTTTTAAGCAAAACAGTGGAGCTTGTACATAATGGCCTTGATTATTTGTTTGAGTCGCTTGCCGAGATGGGGATTAAAGCTTTCCCGACCCAGGCAAATTTTCTCTTGATTGATCTTGGTCGGGATGCGAATGAAGTTTTTGGAAAAATGCTAAGGATGGGTGTGATTGTACGGTCTATGAAATCATACGGATATCCTGAATATATAAGAATTAATGCAGGGCTACCGGAAGAAAATACCAGATTTATTTTAGCTTTGAAAGATATCATGCAAAGTTCATCCGTTTGTAAAAAAAATAAAAAAAAGAGTCTGCTCATCACCATTGACGGCCCTGCCGGCGCCGGTAAAACAACAATCAGCAAAATGCTTGCGGATCGCCTTGGTTATAAGTATATCGACACAGGAGCTTTATACAGAGCCATCGCTTTTGAAGCGATATCGGCAGGGATTGAGCATGATGACGATGCCGGTCTAAAGCATCTTTGCGATAAAATTGATCTGAAATTTGTTTTTGTTGAAAATGTGACGCGTCTGTTTTCCTCCAATATAGATCTTACTGATAAAATCAGAACACCGGAGATAACGATGTTTGCTTCTGCTGTTTCTGCCAGGCATGTTGTAAGAGAATCCCTTTCAGGAATTCAAAAAGATCTGGGCAAAAAGAAAAAAGCCGTATTTGAAGGGCGGGATATGGGAACGGTGATCTTCCCTGACGCGGATTTAAAATTTTTTCTTGATGCGGACAGCAGGACAAGAGCTATCAGGCGGCACAAGGAATTATCTGCCAGCAATTCTTTAACAGTGGAAGAGGTTGAAAGAGATATTGAGGAGAGAGACAAAAATGACAGATCAAGAGCATTGGCTCCTTTAAAACCGGCGAATGATGCTATTATAATAGATTCCACAGCTCTTTCTATAAATGAGGTACTAAAGTTTATGATGTTGCAGATTGATCCTGATCTGTTGTCGTAGAGACAAGGCATGCCTTGTCTCTTAAGGATTTTAATCAATTATAGTATCCTATTCAAATTCCGTGGTAAAACAGATTGCAAATCCTTGTAGGGGCGACCCTTGTGGTCGCCCAAAATAATAATGATAATGAAAATGGGCAACCACAAGGGATTGCCCCTACGGGTAAAACTGAAAAATTTGTATTGTTCCTAATCTGCACTTTCATTCCAGGTTATCTGGGGTTTTTTAATAGAAAATTTTTTGTAAAACATTTGCAATTAATCATTGTTTTTTTAAAATAAATCTGATATAAATGAGAGTTGTGTTAACTATAATTGTTAATATAATAAAAAAAAGTTAATAAATCCTTAGGGGGTACTGTATTTCATGTCAACCATTGAAAATAATAATTTAACCGAACAAGTAAATCAGAACAATCTATCCAATGCATCTTTGGATGAAGAATCTACAAAAAAAGCTCAAGCTGCCGATAGTGAACAAGATGTTACTCAAAATCAGGAAGAAACCATGGATGATCATGATGCTGCTGAAGATCAGGATGAAACCATGGAAAGCCTGATGAGCATGTACGAAGAAAGCTTCAAACGTTTTGCAGATGGAGAAGTTGTTCCAGGCAAGATTATTTCCGTAGACAAAGATTATGTGCTGGTAGATATCGGCTATAAGTCAGAAGGGCAGATACGGATACACGAATTCAAAAATGATGAGGGTCAAATTGTAGCTGAGGTCGGTGATACTGTTGACGTAATGGTTGAGTGGTGGGATGACGAGGAAGAACGCGTTGTTCTTTCCAAGGAAAAAGCAGCTAAAGTCAAGGTCTGGGAAGCTATCAAAGCAAAATATGATAATGAAGAAACTATTGAAGGCGTTGTTTTGAGCAGAGTTAAGGGAGGCTTTGCAGTTGAGATCGGTGTACAGGCATTTTTGCCTGGATCACAGGCTGACCTGCGCCCTATACGTAACCTGGACGAAATGGTAGGAAAAACATTTACATTTAAAATTTTAAAATATAATCAAAAACGAAGTAACATTGTCCTGTCAAGACGGGTTATACTGGAAGCAGAAAGAGACAAAGAACGTACTACAACTCTGGAATCAATTTATGAAGGTAAAGTTGTTGAAGGAATAGTAAAAAATATTACCGAATATGGAGTCTTTGTTGATCTTGGCGGTGTTGATGGTCTCCTTCATATAACAGACATTTCATGGGGAAGGGTAAAACATCCCTCAGAGCTGTTCTCAGTAGGCGATAAAATAAATGTAAAAATTCTGAATTTTGATATCGAAAAAGAAAGAGTCTCTTTAGGCATGAAGCAGCTTACTGAAGACCCGTGGTTGTCAGCTGTTGAAAAATATCCTGCAGGATCACGTATAAGAGGTAAAATTGTCAGCTTGACAGATTATGGCGCATTTGTTGAACTGGAAGAAGGGGTAGAGGGACTTATTCATGTTTCCGAAATGTCGTGGACCCGTAAAATACATCATCCTTCCAAAATTGTTAATGTGGGTGAAGAGGTTGAAGCAGTAGTACTGAACCTGCAACCGGAAAGCAGGCGCATATCTCTTGGTATAAAGCAGGTTGCTCCTAATCCCTGGGATTTAATAAGTGAAAAATACCCTGTTGGAACTACAATTGAAGGTAAGATTAAAAATATTACAGATTTCGGTCTTTTTATAGGCATTGATGAAGGGATTGATGGTCTGGTTCACATATCTGATATCTCCTGGACAAAACGTATCAAACACCCATCTGAAATGTATAAAAAAGGGGATATGATACATGCGGTTGTGCTTGATATTGAAAAAGATAACGAAAGATTTTCTTTGGGTATAAAACAGATACAGGAAGACCCATGGGAATCTGCTGAAAAACGTTATGAAGTTGGAAAAGAAATAACAGGCACCATAACCAACGTGACGGATTTCGGAATTTTTGTGGAACTTGAAGAAGGTATTGAAGGACTTATACACGTTTCTGAAATCAGTAAAGAAAAAATCAAGACCCCTGTTGAGAAATTTAACATTGGTGATCTTATAACCTCAAAAGTAATGAATATTAATAAAGATGAAAGAAGAATTGCTCTTTCAATAAAACGGCTTGCAATTGAAGATGACCAGGAACTTCTTAGCGAATATGTAAATAATTTACGTCCTCCGACATCTCCATTTGGTGAAATGCTTCGTGATAATCTTCAAGAAAAATTGCATGATGGCCAAACAGATGAAGGAGAAGATACAGAGTGAGATTAATCTCTTATTGCTGATCATTTTTTTATATGAAAATGATGAATTATGAATGATAAATTATGAATTAATATGCGAAGGGCGAACACAAGGTTCGCCCCTACACAATTTTACATAAAAATAACGTTATCTAATTTTCATATTTTGTTATGCCCGACAGGGCATGAGGTTTATAATAAAAAAATGTTTTCTCGCAGACACCCATATCTGTTTTTTTTGCTGATTATGGCATCAATATTTGGTGCTTCAGTAATTGGAATTTCTATTCTATTCTCTTTATCGGGAAAGGATTCTGATTATTCAGGCCTAAATAAATTAAGTGGAGAAAAAGTAGGTATAATTGAAATACGCGGTGTTATCAATGACTCGAAAGATATTCTTGATAAACTTAAACGCTTTCGCGCTGATAATTCAATAAAGGCTATCGTTGTAAGAATTGATTCTCCAGGCGGAAGCGTAGGGCCGTCACAGGAAATTTTAAGAGCGATTAAAAAAACATCCCTTAAAAAGAAAGTCGTTGCCTCTCTGGGCTCTGTGGCCGCTTCAGGCGGATATTATGTAGCTGTAGGGGCAGATGGTATAGTTGCCAATCCAGGAACAATAACCGGAAGCATAGGTGTTGTAATGGGATTTACAAACTTTCAGGAACTTTTGCAAAAAATTGGGCTAATCCCAGTGGTTGTAAAGAGCGGCAAGTACAAAGATATAGGTTCGCCTGTACGAAAAATGACCGAAAAAGAAAGGCAAATTCTTCAAGATTTATCCGATCAAATACATAAGCAATTCATCAATGCAATAGCAGCGGGAAGAAAAATAGATCCGCTTAAAGTAGAAGCTATTGCCGATGGGAGGATCTTTTCGGGTGAAGAGGCAAAAAGATTAGGCCTTATAGATCGAATCGGCAATCTTGAAGATGCTGTTGAATGGGCAGGCCGAATGGGAGGAATAAAGGGTAAAATAACAAGCGTTTATATAAAAGATAAACGCCTTCCTTTTTTACAATATCTTGCAGAATCTGCTCTTGATAAAATTTTCATCATAGTTTCGCAAAGATATCTATACGCTGATGTTATTATGCAATAAAAAGATTAACGTTACCCAATCCATCCCTTATAATTTCCGGAATATCATCTATTAAAGAGACTACACTTGATGGCTGTCCGGGGACAGAGCCGCCGTCTATTACCAAATCAATTCTTGTATCGTAATAATCCTGAATAAAAGAAGGATCGTTCAGTATTGTATTGTCAGGCATGGTTGCGCTTGTGGATAAAACAGGATTGCCAAGTTCATTAACCAGGGCAATACATATATTATTATCAGGAACTCGTATACCTGCGGTCTTGCGTTTGGTCAGCATGATTTTTGGCACAATTTTTGAACCTTCAAGAATAAAGGTATAAGGGCCAGGTAAAAGACGTTTCATAGTTTTGTATGCATAGTTAGAGACTTTTGCATAATGGCTGATATTTTTAAGACCTGAACAAATAAAACTGAATGGTTGATTCTTGTTGCGCTGTTTTATCTGATATATCCTCTCTATTGCCTTTTTATTCATTATATCACATCCTATCCCATAAAATGTATCTGTAGGATAAGAGATAATTCCACCCTTCTTTAGGATATCAACGGCTTTTCTGATTAAGCGCTCTGGAGGATTTTCAGAATTTAATTTAATAAGCATAGCAAGTAAAATGGTTCCAAGTTATTTATTGCCCAGGCAGTAGCATGGGAACGGGATTAAAAAATAACAACTGTAAACAGTTATAATAGTATCCTATTCAAATTCCGTGGTAAAACAGATTGCAAATCCTTGTAGGGGCGACCCTTGTGGTCGCCCAAAATAACAATGATATCGAAAAAGAAAATTTGATTAATAACGAAAATGGGCAACCACAA
>JAGGWL010000246.1 GCA_021157555.1 Deltaproteobacteria bacterium
CAATATGATAAGCTCAATGTTTACAAAAGACCAGGTTGAGTTCACCAGTCTTTTAACTTCCCAGGCAGCGGTTTCTATGGAAAATGCCATACTGGTTGAGGAGTTGAAGAAGGTTGAAAGGGAGTCGCTGTAGAAAAATATTTTGTATACTCCAGGAGGTTGTAAATCATACAGGTCTTTTATATGAAAATGATGAATTTTGTATAATGAATGATAAGAAACGGGGGACGAAATAAAAAAGGTGGATGTGTGGATAGAACAACGACTAAAAAAGAGGTTATTGGAAATAATCAAATTAAGACCCGCACTGTTTTTATCAGAAAGGCTGATTTTGCCGATATAAATCAAATGACAGGACTGCTTGAGGAATTATTTTCTATAGAGGAAGACTTTATTTTTAACGAGGCTGCCCAGCGGCAAGGTCTTTCCTTGATGCTTGATAATAATCAAAATTGCTGCATCATGGTTGCTGCATCAGGGACAAAGCTCATGGGAATGTGCAGCGCTCAATTGCTGGTTTCAACAGCGGAAGGCAGGATGTCTGCATTAATTGAGGATATGGTCGTAGCCAAATCATATCAAGGAAAAGGTACAGGCAAAAAATTGCTGAAGTCAATCGAAAAGTGGGCTGTAAACAATGGTGCCCAAAGAATACAGCTTCTGGCTGACAGAAATAATATTAAAGCTCTCAATTTTTATAAAAAACAAAAATGGTCACTAACACAGTTGATCTGCCTGCGTAAAAAGCAGGAAAGGAGCTAAAAAACAAGTTCTATAATACGCAAAAGGCTTACAGGGAGGATTATGACCACTGAGCGGAAGCATTAAAAGCGCCATTCCCCGAGTTATTTCGTCCCCGTTCCTGAATTTGTCAGTATATCTCTTAATGATTTGAATTCGTTTTTGATAATTTGCTTAATATCATTCAGAGAATCAAGTATAGCTTTGTCGAGAGGAAGATCAGCATTGTTTTGCGCCTGATCAAGCATTTTTTTCTTGATTGCTCCCTTACTGATAATTTCTTTTTTTCTTTCGGATTCTTTTGTATGAGCAATCTGTCCTTTCGCCTGTTTATCCTTTTGTATCATTTTTGTCTTTAGCTCTGAAAAATCCCTGGCTCTTGCGGAGAGTATGATTTTTTTCTCAACATCAGTCATGCCTTTAGTTAAAATAATTTTTTCAAGGCTTTTATAGGATAATATCAAAAGTTTGATGGCATCCGGATGAGCATTTGCTTTTTTATCCTTGATATATTTCCCAAGTGAAGCAAGCAGTTTAAAAAACATCAATATAATTTTATCGTTTTTGTAATAGGTGGACTGCAATTCATTAATCTGTTCTATAAATGTGTTCAACCCATCATCTGTAATTTCCCAATCAATCGACAAAACAATTGTTTTAAGCCACCTTAAAGGAGAAGTCTTCCAATAATCAGCATATTCATCATTATCATTAAATAGTTCATTAGTTTTAAAAAAATCGTCCATGCGGCTTTCAAATTCATTGCAGAAACCGTTCTGTTGCTTTTTGGTCAATTAATCACCTCTTATTGTAATCTTTTTTACCCCAGTGATTACATTTTTTTTTATTACCGAGAATTCGATAGTCACTTGACAACCGGAGAAAGACTTAGTAATTTTGATATTTTTTTGACGGACTCATCAACTTTTAATCTCAAAAAACCCAAAGAAACATCATTACCAAACAAGGTTATGAGTAAAAAATCCATCAAAACCTTGCTGAAATGTATATTCTCCTTTTTACCCTTATGGAAAAGTAAGGAAAATTCCTCTTCCCCAACAATTTTTGCCATGGCTGCAACCGCACCAAAATTACCGGCTGCCAGGGCTGCCAGGGAATAAATATCATGATCAACTTGACCATTGTCGAGATTAACAATTACATTCCCTCCCATGTTTATCAGGATCACGCTTTTTATCCCGATTTCCATAAGTTCATTCTGCAACACATTTTCAATACCATCAAGCTGTTTTTGGTCAAGTATATATGACAATTATCCATCCTCCCCATAGGAACGAGGGTAAGTTATTTCGTCCTCGTTCCTTAAATAACGTTTTAATAAATTTACAAAAATTGGCTATACAAATATCAAGCAAATCTTGTACCAAATGGGGTGCAATGTTTTATATGAAAGTGATGAATTTATATGCGAAGGGCGAACACAAGGTTCGCCCCTACTTTCATTTTTTGTTGTGCCCGACAGGGCATGAAGGTTATAAAAAATCTCAAACAAATATCCACAACTACTTGTGAGTGTTGTCTCCATACATGGCACATATTTTGCTTGTTTCAAATGATAAATGACAATATAAAAAATATCTTGAAATTTCATTAAATGGGTCTGGCCGAGATCCAAAATTGCAAATTTAGTCACTAAACTTTCAGAGCTGGATGCCAAAGTAGGTAGTCCCTACAAAACAATGCAGATCAATGATTTTAATATGTTACATGTCATGACTCTGGTAACAATCGACGCGAAATCAGCTGGTTGTAAAAGTAATACATGGCTTTGCAAAGGGGCAGGAACTGGGATAAGGCAGACGGTTATTTTAAAGCCGCCCTTGACCTGACTCCTGAAGACGGGCCCAGCATAACCATGCTTCAACGGTGCCACGACTTTAAAAGGAATCCTCCTGATGAAAACTGGAACTCTGTGTTTAAAATCAACATAAAGTAAAAAGGAGTAACAATGATTGCGGTTAATTCTGCGGGATTGACAGATGTGGGAAAAAAACGGAAGGGAAACGAAGATGCCCTTATTATTGATGACAAGCTAAAGCTTTATGTTGTAGCCGACGGCATGGGAGGGCACCTGGCCGGGGAAATAGCCAGCAAAATAGTTGTTGATACAATCCTTGATTCTTTGCACAACACCGATGAGCAGTCTGTGAAAGCTGAGAGCATCAAAGATATCAAAGATGATGGCCTTTCACCAGCGGCCAGGATGCTGCTTTCCGGCATTAACCTGGCCAACCATGAAGTCTTTAACGCTTCCAGAGCAAAGGAATCATGCCGCGGCATGGGAGCCACAGTATCAGCGATTTGTTTTATCGATGAGACTTTTATTGTCGCTAATGTAGGCGACAGCCCCATCTATATGATACATAAGGGAGAGATAGAAACGATCTCTGTTCCGCATACGCTTCTGGCGGAACAGGAAGCCATAGACCCTGATAAAGCAAAACAGTTTGAAAGCCGCTACAAGCATATTCTCACCAGAGCAATTGGTGTCAAAGAAAACGTTCAGGCAGATATCTGTGAAATTCAGTCTTTCAAGAATGATATCCTGGTAATATGTTCAGATGGTTTATCAGATAAGGTTTCCCCTGAAGAAATACGTGATCTTGTTAAGATAAAAGCTCCTGAGGAAGCCTGCCAGGCACTTGTGGAGCTTGCCAACAATCGTGGCGGGGATGATAATATTACCGTCATAGTAATAAAAATAATTAAAACAGGTAAAAAAAAAGAAAGCGGAATTTCAGGATTTTTTTCGCGTATTGCCAATGTTTTGGCTAATATTCCTTTAATGCAAACATTTAAAAAATGAGAGGTTTTTTGTTATGCCTACCCTGACATTGAAATTTAAAGAAAACAGCATCAAAGAGTTCCCTTTGGATAAAGAAACAAACATAAGCATAGGACGACATAATGAAAATGATGTGGTCATAAATAACCTGGCAGTTTCAGGATATCATGCTAAAATAGACTCAATTGGTAATGGATTTCTGCTGACAGATTTGCAAAGCAAAAACGGAACTTTTATTAATGGAAAGACCATCAACTCACATTACCTTACGCACAACGACACCATCATTATCGGAAAACATTCGCTTATATTTGCTTACAAGGCAGGGGAGTCCAGGCCTAAAAATACAGCGGCTGATATGGACCAGACAATGATATTGGACACAGGTAAATATAAAGAAATGATGGAGCAAAACGCACCTGAAAAAAGAATCGCAAAAAAAGTAAAAATCAAAGAAGCTTACCTTTCCATATTCTCCAAAGATAATGAAGAGGTATGTTTAAGCAAAAAAATTACAAGAATAGGCAAAGCTTCCGATAACGACATTATTATGGGAGGTTTGCTGACCGGCAAGACAGCAGCCACAATCAGCAAAAGGCCAGGGGGTTATTTCTTGAGCTATGTTGATGGTATGAAGAAGCCCAAGGTAAACGGTAGTGCTGTAACAGAATCTGTTCAACTAAAAGAGTTTGATATAATTTCCATCGGCTCAGGAAAAATGCAGTTTAGCTATAAGGAGTAAGGCCAGTTCTGATCGTTTTTCCGCATCTATACTGGTGTCTGATAAAATGGTCTTGATATCAGAAATTGTGCTGTTTACTCCGGAAATCTCCATTTCCAGATTCTGGATGGTCGCAGCGGCATTATGTTCCGTAACATCCATGGCTTCGCGCAGATCATTGGCATTTTTAAGCAATGCTTTCATGCTGCTTATCTTATCAAGTCGAAGCATCAATTCATCATGGTTGATCGGTTTTTGAAGGTAATCGGCTGCCCCTTTGCGCATTGCCTTTACCGCATTTTCAACCGAGGCAAACGCTGTAATCAGAATCACCTCGGTTCTGACGTCGTGTTTCTCCATTGCTGCTTCCAGCACGTCAATGCCATCCA
>JAGGWL010000138.1 GCA_021157555.1 Deltaproteobacteria bacterium
CATCGACGCTTAAAATGTAAAGTTATTTTTGTGCGAGTCCTAAGCCAACATACGATCAATCCAATAATCAGGGCGTCTATGGCAGTGAGCAACAGCAATTACGTATATATAATCTTTTTCAATCGAATATATTATTTTATATGGAAATTTATGGAGTAGATGTCTTCGCAAGTCATCTTTTTCTTTTGGCCAAGCATAAGGATATTCCCGAATTCTACGGATACCGGCTTTTACCTCACTTTTAAATCTTTTCCCCAGCCCCTTTATTTCAATATCATAGAATCCAACTGCATCGTTTATTTCCAGTTTAGCGAGTTTGTCGAAAAAAACCTTCATAATTATAATTCTTTTCCGAAAACGTCTTTAAAAGAAATTCCGGTTGTTTTTCCGTTTCGATGAGCTATTAATCTTTTTTCCGCTTCTTCAGCCCAAATAGTATCTATGTCTTTGTTTGGTTCATCAATAGTACGAATTAGTCCATCAATTAATAGAAATCGTTCTTGAGGTTTTAAAAGAATGGCTTTTTTTAATAAAGATTCACAGTTTTCCATTTTTTACCTTTCAATAAATATTTGAGTGAAGCTACATCCATATTCAACACATTTGAATATTGCTGAGATATTACATTAAAATTTAAACAATTCCTTCAGGTCTGCAATTTCCTGCCGGATGAGATATAGACACCCCTCGCCTTGTTCTTGATCTTACCCTGCCTTTTGGCCCTGTTGATAAAATTTCGTATCTGTTGCTCTTCGATCCCGGTTTTTTCTTTTATCATGGCAACATTAACCCCTTTTTTGCTTCTCCTGATGACTCCTGCAACCATGTCAAACGGGGACTTTTTCGCCCCTTTCTTTTTTATCGTCCGGCTTGTGGTCTTTTTATTTTTTGCCGTACTCTTTTTTGCAGCAGAACTTAATTTCTTCCCGGCTGAGCCTTTGGCCGTGCTTATCTCCTTTTTTTCGGTCTCCTTTTTCCCGGCAGAAAAAGGGGCGTCATCCATATCAATGCCGAAGAGATCCTCAATATCTGCTTCCTTGATGACTCTTTTACTTTTCTTCCCGGCCTTTGCAAGCAGCTTTCGACTTTCGTCCTTTACTGCCTGAGCTACCAGGTCCTTCATCGCAACCTTTCTCAGGCTGAAAAATAGGCCTGGATTTTCATCCAGTCTGGCACTGATTCCGTAAAGAGTGGCAGCCACATGCTTGCACATATCAGCCCAATCGGGGCAAGAGCAGTCAAATTCAATCTCTTCAGGTGAAGGAAACAGACCCACACCCTGAGCCATAAATATTTCGCTCAAGGCCTTTGGGAATTTTCCGGCCAGAAGCTCCTCAAATGATTCCAGCTTGCCTTTACAAGCAGATACGATATTTTGCCAGGTTTTTTTATTTATGGGCCTGATCTTGATGCTTACAGTATATGGCCTGGCCCTCGACCCTTGCACCAGGGATTCGACCTTTCCCGGTTCTATTCGAAGATCAAGTACCGCGCCATGACGCACGTAGCTTCGTCCTCTACCGATTCTATTACTGTAATCCGCATACCGTTCCAGATTACGATTCCACGACTTGCCCCACCAGGTACTTGCGATGGTGCGTCCCTCAATATAAACCGGCATGATGTCAGGATTTTTCTTTTTAAGCTGCTTTAGTTTCTTGGCCGCCTTGGCCGTTTTTTCCGCAACAGATACATAACGGGGGTACCGAAAATAGCTCATAATTTTCTGAATCTCATAAAGTCAGCTTAAAAATCTCTATCAGCTCTTTGTCTTTCATCTCCGTTAACCAGGCATTTCCGCTGGCGGTTATAACATCCCGGGACAACCGCATTTTTTCTTCAAGCATCATGTCGATTCTTTCTTCAACAGTACCCTTGGTCAAGAATTTATGCACGATTACGTTTTTTTTCTGCCCTATCCTGAATGCCCTGTCTGTTGCCTGGTTTTCAACAGCTGGGTTCCACCACCTGTCAAAATGAATCACATGGTTAGCTTCAGTAAGATTCAACCCGACGCCTCCAGCCTTTAAAGATAGAACCATAAAGGGAATATAGCGTCGGTTTTGAAATTCAGCAATAATTTTTTTCCTCTTCCCAACCGGAATGCTGCCATGCAGTACGACCCCTTTTCGTTTAAAAATGTCCTCCAGAAGATTAGCCAGCGGTTCCGTCATCTCCTTAAACTGTGTAAAGATCAGGACCTTTTCCCTCTTCTCCATGATGGTTTCGCAGATTTCACGGAGCCTTGAAAATTTTCCACTCTCCTTTTCATTAAAGCTACCTGTCCCCAGATATTGATCCGGATGATTGCATATCTGTTTGAATTTCATGAGGGATGATAAAATCAGGCCCTTTCTTTGGATTCCTTCTGTTTCGGTAATGATCTCCTTTATATCTTTGACCAGATTCTTGTACAAAATGACCTGTTTTTTGGAAAGTTGGGTATAGGTCTTCATTTCGATTTTTTCCGGCAAATCGGATATCACGGATTTATCGGTTTTCATACGTCTCAGAACATAAGGGCTTATAAGCTTGCGCAGCCTTGAATATCCCGATGGATTATTGCTTAACTTTTTTGAAAATTTTTTAAACTCCCGGGTATTTCCAAGGAGTCCCGAGTTTAAGAAATCAAAAAGGGACCATAGGTCGGAAAGCCGGTTCTCTATTGGAGTTCCGGTCATAATAATCTTGTTGAAAGAGGTAAGCTGTTTGATCATCCTTGTCTGTTTTGTCCCTGGATTCTTGATCGCCTGAGCCTCATCCAGGATGATGTAGTTCCATGAATAGTCCCGAAGCCATTCATATCTTTGAGCCATGGCATAGGTAGTAATGACAAGATCAAAGGAATTTAAATATTTTTTATCATAATCCCTGTTTTTTTTTATTGAACCTGCCTGTGGGTGGGCAATCATACAATTAATATCCGGGGAAAAGTTCAGGATTTCATTTACCCAGTTGGAGATCAGGGATGCAGGGATGATCAGGAGGCTGGCCTTGTTTGTTTTTTTTTGCCTCCCTGCCTCCGATTTCAATACGCTCAAAAAGGCCAGAATCTGAATGGTCTTGCCAAGGCCCATGTCGTCGGCCAGACAGGCTCCGAACTGAAGCGAATGCAGGAAATAGAGCCAGTTTAAACCCCTTTGTTGATATTCCCTTAGCTCTCCCCTGAACCCTTTGCCGGGACTTACTGAAGTAATATGCTTAGGATTAAGCAGCTTGCCAAGGACTGAATCAAGCCATTTTCCATGAGATATTTGCACTTCTATGTCGGAATTTTCGGTATCGAGCAATTTTTCAGGGGCAAGCTCCAGGCGGAGGGCCTCTTTTAAAGTGAGGCCATCTTTTTCCATCATTTTTCTTGCATTTTCATAGGCGTCAAGGGTCTGCCTCAGCTTTTCCGGATCTACGGCCACCCACTTACCTTTTATAAAGGCAAGCCCTTCTGATTCATCCAGCAGTTGCCGTGCCTCTTTCTCCGAAATCCGGATGCCTCCCAAATAGATTTGAGGTTTAAAATTCAAGATTGCATCCAGCCCTACAAAAGAGGGTTTTGAATCCCCCACACTGAAATTGAGGCCTACTCTTGAGACGTTCCCTTTCCACCAGTTCGGAATTCTGCATAAAATTCCTGATTCCTCGTAAAAAGGGATCTCTTTAAGAAAGGTATAGGCCTCCTTTGAAGTCCAGGCCAGGGGATGAAATAGCTCCCCGGTCTCCAGCAGGTCGGCCACAAGACTGCTTTGCTTTGCCGCCCCATAGACTGTAGAAAGAAGTTCCAGCAGCTTTTTGTTATCATTTCCATACTCTTGCAGAGCATGCTTCAGGGGAAGATGCCTGGACTTTCCTTTCAGGTTCAGACTGGTCGAATAGGTTGCCATGAAGGCAAAGGGAAGCTCGATACTCTTGTTTTCAACAAGATGGAAAAAGACCCTGCCTACAAGGTGTATATTCGGGCTGTAACCCCTAATAAAATCCTCAACACTCCCCTCATGGGATTGGATCAGATTGCAAAATATCCGGTTTAATCTTGCCCAGAGGTCTTCAAGCAGTTCAGCCTTCAGATATTCCGACCCGGTAACGAGAGGAGCGCTGTCTATACGTTCGCTTATTTCCCCTGCTTCTATAGGGAGTTGGACCTTATCCCGAAGGAGTTCCAGGTCGGGAGTCCGGCTTAGCTTTTCAGCAAAAAAAGAAGCAAATTCCCTCAAGAATTCCAGGGAAGGAGAAAGCTGCACCTGACGATCACAAAACCCCAGAAAAAGAAGCCAGGAATCATCATCGGGGGAAAAGCGCCTATCTATCTCCTTCTGAAGCAGGCTGCTGCTTTTATTTTCAGCCCCTTTATCATCTGTCCATTCCAGCTCCAGCGAACCGCCTGGCATAAAAACAGCATTGAGGACTTGTTTCATTACCGGTTAAGCCTCCTTTTCAGAAATAAGCAGGAACTGGCAAATGGAATGATGGTGGCTCACGACGGCCCCATTAAAACGTTCCCTTTGAGAGGATCTGGTGCCCCCCCCCTGGTGTCGGTAGGTCTACTTTTTGTTGAGCAATATCACATCAGTTGCGACGAAGTCGAGTTCGGCATTGAAGCGCTGGGCAAGGTATTCAAAGGTGCGTTGACTATAAAAGCAAATATGCGTCATGTCACGAATATAGTGCCATTGGCTGAAAGCGTGTTCATCTATCACCAGCTTAGTCATAATGCCCAGCCAGCCGCCTCTGTTTAACATCTTAAACAACGCAGCAAATTCCCTATTGGGATCGTGCATATGTTCCACTACTTCAGTGGCACATATGAAATCATAATTTTTATAAAACACCGAAGGATCGTTGTAATAAACCGGGTCATAGAGATCCATCTGCTGACCTTGCTCTTCTAACATGACCGACAGGGTCGGGCCTGAACCACAACCAAAATCCAGGCCCTTTTGCTTTGAATCCAGCTTCTCCAATAGTGGTGTACTTAAACGAGACAGAAATTGTCGATAGCCCTGATCCTGTGCATCGTTTTCATGCAAATCATAAATTGCCCTTTCATTTTTGGCGCTAAGCCAATAGCACTTGTGGACAAAGACCAACTTACAATAAAAACAACGCAAGTAAATTCTATTTTTATCCTCGTAAAATGAAATTAAATCTTCACTACTGCACAAAGGACAATGGGGCTCATCGAAGTTGGTTTTCATTTATTTCAGACCTGTTTTTCCAAATCCTGGTCGTATATTCAGCCCCATAGAATTGAGAACAATAAATCGTAGATTAACACACCTTTGACATCTTTCAACAAACTACTTCTGCTTGAACCCTGCTTTCGATTTAATGTTAGCGCGATATTTAAGCTGCACACCCTTTAGAAAATTACGCAAGATCTGATCTTTACAATCACGATAGTGGCTATTACCAGGCTTACGAAAAAACGCACTTAATTCGTGTTTACTTATGCGAAAATCAGCTATGTCCATAATCTTCAATATATCTTCAGATTTTAGATTTAATGCGATTTTTAATTTTCTAAAGATGATATTGTTAGTTAAATGCTGCTCCGGCTCGGATTGTGGTCCTTCTTTTTTGCCTCGTTTATCGTTAATAAAACCATTCAAAAAAATCGCCAGATGAGTGTCGCTGCAATTTTGATAAGCAGGATTATCATCTTTTTTTAACCATGCGCTGATCTGCTTCCGCGTTACCTGATGATCAGCCAAGCTGAATAAAGTAATCATTTTTGAATCGCTAAAGTCGAAGATGTAACGGATACGGCGCAAAATATCATTATTAGTCATAAGAATACCACGATCTAAATTGCACAGGAATAGCAAGCTATTTCGAGGTCTAATAGCAAGCTAATTCGAGGCCTTTTATAAAATCCAGTATAAAATCCAGTATAAAATTCGGTGTGAATAAGGATTGTGCAAATACAGCCTGAAGATGAAATGGCAAAATATTAAATTATTTTTAAGCAAGCCCCAAGTCAAGCAAAAAAACAGTCAAGACTATAATCATAACCGGATTTATTTTTCTAATAGACCCATATAACAACTGAACAAAAATGGAAAAAAAGTCCACTGGTAATTTTTTTTAAAAATTTTCATATCTTGCAAAAAAAATCGTTGTCGTATATCAAATATCCGGCTAGCATCTTAAGGTGGAATAATTCGTTCCCACGCTTCTGCGTAGAAACGTATAAGTTGCAAAGCAGACAACCAAGGTGAATTCGTAAAAATATGAGGAAATTTAAGGGATGGCGTTAATCGAGATGCGGGATATTTGCTGGGGATTTGGCGATCCGCCTTTACTTGAAAATATAAATTTTCAGATCGAAAAAGGAGAGCGTGTAGGTCTGCTGGGCCGCAATGGAGTCGGGAAAACAAGCATCATAAAACTCCTGGGAGATAAATTGCGCCCGGATAGCGGTACTATCCGGCGGCAGCAGGGAATAATAATTGCCTCACTGGAGCAGGATGTTTCTTCGAAATTTGTCGGAACGATTTTTGACGTAATTGCAGAAGGGCTGGGTAAAAAAGGCCGGGCGCTGGCAGAATATAACCGAATCTGTAAAATACCCACCTCCGCCATCACGCCCGAACTTTCCAAAAAACGGGATGAATTACAGCAAATCTTAAACGCAGGTGAGGGATGGGGTCTTTTACAACAGGTTGAACATATTCTTTCCCGAACAAACCTTGATCCCGAAAAAAAATTTGCCGACCTTTCGGCTGGTTTGAAAAGGCGCACACTTTTTGCCCGGGCTCTTGCGCTATCGCCGGATATTCTTTTGCTGGATGAACCGACCAACCATTTTGATATTGATTCCATCATATGGATGGAAGATTTTATTCTAAGGCAAGTCAAAACCTTACTTTTTATTACTCATGACCGCGCTTTTCTGAAAAAAATAGCCACCCGGATGATTGAACTGGATCGCTGCCGCCTGGTTTCTTATGATTGCGATTATGGATCTTATTTGGCAAGAAGAGCAGCCACCCTGAAAGCCGAAGAACAGCAAGCAAAACTGTTTGACAAAAAACTTTCTAAAGAAGAAATCTGGATCAGACAGGGAATCAAGGCCCGCAGAACCAGAAACGAAGGTAGGGTGCGGGTCTTAAAAAAAATGCGCGCCAATTATCAGGCTCGCCGCAAAAAAACAGGCAATGTTAAATTACAGGCTCAGGAAGCGGAAAAAACCGGCAAACTTGTTATTGAAGCTAAAAATATAAGTTTTTCGCATGACCGGACTCCTTTAATTACCGACTTTTCCACAACCATCATGCGCGGTGATAAAGTTGGCATTATCGGGCCAAACGGAATCGGCAAAACAACCTTACTGAAAATTCTTTTAAATAGAATGCCTCCGAAAAAGGGGAGCATCAGCCACGGCACACACCTTCAGATGGCATATTTTGACCAGATGAGAACCCAGCTTAAAGAGCAGAAAACAGTCCAGGAAAATATCGCCGAGGGGAATGATTTTATTATTTTTAATGACCAAAAACGTCATGTAATAGGTTATCTTAAGGATTTTCTTTTTTCGCCTGAAAGGTGCCGCACCCCGGTTCATATTCTTTCCGGAGGAGAAAAAAACAGGCTGATGCTGGCCAAACTTTTTACAAAACCGGCAAATCTGCTTGTGCTGGACGAACCAACAAATGATCTTGATGCGGAAACATTGGAACTTTTAGAGGAACTTCTTTTTACGTTTCAGGGCACTATTTTACTTGTCAGCCATGACCGTGCTTTTTTAAATAATGTAGTCACCAGCACTATAGTCTTTGAAGGCCGGGGCAGGGTTATTGAATACGTCGGTGGTTACGATGACTGGTTGATACAAAGACAAAAACCGGTAGAAAAATCTGTGCCGGCAAAAAAAAACCATCCGCAAATCAGCAAAAAACCTGAATCAGGCAAGCCTCAAAAAATGAGCTACATGCAAAAACGGGAACTTGATCAGTTGCCGCAAATGATAAATACTCTTGAAACAGAACAAAAAGATTTGTATGAGCTTATGTCTGATCCATTATTCTATAAAAAGGACAAAGAAAAAATCGCTGCTGCTAAAGATCGCCTTGAAAAAGTTGAACATGAAATTGAAACCGCTTATCTTCGCTGGGAAGCGATTGAATAATTTGTTAAATTTTGGGATGGTTCCATACGCTGTGATATTTTTGGTTACAACGTTTAAACGAAGCAGTTCGTAGGGTGGGTAATGCCCACCCTACATGGCTTTTTTTTACACCCAGTGACCTTCAACATTGGCCTCTTGAGATGTTTCAAGTTCACCGTTTTTATACTGCTGAACAGCGTCTATGACCCTGCCTTTTGCTCCGGTTACAATTTTGACGCCGGCCTGGTTAAGCACATTAAATGCTTTAGGACCGCAATTTCCTGTTAGCAATACCTCAGCCTTGCTGTTTACTATTATTTTTCCGGCCTGTATTC
>JAGGWL010000089.1 GCA_021157555.1 Deltaproteobacteria bacterium
ATTCTATGCCGACAAGATAGAGTTTTTTTCCTTTTTGCTGATATTTTTCAGAATTTTTTTTTCTTTTTATCTGTTCAAGGGCAGACCCTTTGGTTTTATCAACTTCTATTACCTTGAATTCAATTATATAAATTTTATCATCAAGCTTTATTGTTAAGTCAATTCTTCCCTTGTTTGTGGTGTCTTTGGCAGTTACATCAAGGCCTGTTGCAGTAAAATATGCATAAAAAATTGAGGCATAATATCCTTCATATTCTGAAATTCTGTTTTTCCTGTACCAGTCATGGGGGATTGAGGCAAAAAAGGAGTGAAAATTTTTTTTTACTATTTCAAGATCACCTGCGGCAAGAGCTTTTCTGATATTAATCCAGGTTTTTGTTCTATCGGATATGGAGACCTGGCTGAGAGATTTAAGGATATATCTGTTCAAACTTTTTTTAACTTCAAGATTAGGGTATGAGAGCGTGTAAACATATTCAGAATCAAATTCAGCCTGATTTTTTATGGTAATATAGCCTGTCTGAAATAAAATAGTCTCAAGGGATAGATTATCAATCTCAAAACTGCCCAGAATTTCATCTCCTGCGTTAAAAGATTCAAGATCCGGGACATAATATCTTCTGTCCTGAATAAGTTTTATCAAAAAAGATGGTGTGCCTGTTTCAAACCAGTAGTTTCTAAATTCACCTGATTTTAAATAAAGCAGAACATCAAATGGATTATAAACAGGTTCACCCAAAAAATTATAACCATTATACCACTCTTTGATTTTATTTAGATCAGCGAATTTAAGAGGTTTTTTGAATACAGATTCAAGCTCGTTCTGGGTATAACCACAAATTGCTGAATAACGATTGTCAAGGCTGATATCTTCAAGATTATTCAGGCCGCTGAAAATACTCACCTTGCTGAACCTTGAGACTCCGGTTAAAAATACAAATTTAAGGCAATTGTCCAGATCCTTGATAACGGAATAGAAATTTTTAAGCTCTTCCCTGATTTCAATGGCAAGGTCAGGTTTATCGATGTTGTCGAGGATTGGTTTGTCGTATTCATCTATCAGGATCACAACCTGCCGGCTTTGTTTTGCAAATATTTTTCTGACAAGCTCATCAAACCGGTCACTTATATTTTTTTGTTTTAATTCAACTTTATATTCTTCTGCAAATCGGGAAAGAAGATAATTAAAACGCGAATTCAGGCTGTCAGTATCCTTGAAGATACCGGCTCCAAAACTGATATGCAGCACGGGAAACTGCTCATCCCAGTTCCAGTTGTTTTCAAGAAACAGACCTTTAAAATATTCTTTTTTGCCTGCAAATGCCTGGTGTAATGTATCTAAAAAAAGGCTTTTCCCAAATCTTCTGGGACGGGAGAGAAAATAATAACCGGATTCTTCTTTAATTAGATTATAAACGAACTCGGTTTTATCCACGTAATAGAAATTGCTTGATCTTATTTTTTCAAAACTCTGGATTCCGATGGGATATTTTTTCATGTCTTATTCCTTTGATTATTTTATCACGAAAGCACGAAAGTACGAAAAAACGAAAAATATACACCCCTCGTTCCCACGCTCCAACGTGGGAATGAGAATTAAATCCCCCTGGCGCTTTTACCCATTGCCTGTTTTGCTACATAACAGACTCCGGATCAAAAATTGGGAAATAATCCTTTGCAATATTAGAAAGGATTTTGTCGGAAGTCACAAAATACTCAAACTGAAAAATCTGATTTGTGATAATAGCAGTTGATAATTGCAACGAATCGAGCGTTTTTAATCCTTTTTCATGAGCGATACTATCCAGCAGGTTAATAGCTAAACTTTTTGCAGCTTTATCAACTTCTACTACGTTACACATGAATAAGTCGTTTTCAAAACAAAAAAATGCTTCTTTAACAATTTCAAGTTCAATTTCCTTTGTACGTACTCTTTTAAGAAATGCAGAGCGAAATTCAATTTTTGAAATGTCTGCAATTGTCAATATCAGGTCATAAGCATTCTCTTTAAGGAGATTAACAAGATTTTCTGTTCCAGTTTCAGTGTGATAAAGTTTGACCAATGCATTTGAATCCAGGAATAGATGCATTCTTAATCCCTCTCTTCACTTATATCATTAGAAAGATTACCCTTGATTTTTTTGGTCAATTCCTGCACTTTTTCAAAGGACATCTGCGATAGTTCAACCTTTGGAATCAAAACTACCTTAACTTTCGTGTTGTCCTTAAATGGAATCTTATTTAATGCCAATTGACCGTGCCTGATTGAAGTTTCTGTAACAAATTGTGCCATTTTACTCTCCTCTCATCTATTATCCGATTCCTTAATCTTGCGACTATCATACTCTTTTTTTACTCATTTCCGGGTTTCAGTTTTTTTACCCTGAAATTTCCTCCTCCCACATAAAATTTTTTATATTTTTATCATCCCTGCTGAATTCTATACCGACAAGATAGATCTTCTTTCTTTTTTGCCGATATTTTTCAGAATATTTTTTCCTTTTTATTTGTTCAAGGGCAGACCCTTTGGTGTTATCAACTTCAATTACTTTAAACTCGATTATATAAATTTTATCGTCAAGCTTTACAGTTAAATCAATTCTTCCTTGATTGGTTGTATCTTCGGCAGTTACATCAAGACCTGCGGCTGTAAA
>JAGGWL010000101.1 GCA_021157555.1 Deltaproteobacteria bacterium
GATGTCAGGACTGAGCTATGGTGAAATTTGAAAACCTCTGGCTGTTTGAGCGCAGCGAGTTTCAGAGGTTTTCAAATTTTATTATAGCTCAGTGTTTGGTCGAAATTAGAGCCAAGCCCAAAACTTGCTATCGTATCTTTTACATGCGATTTCGCATAGCATCTATAATAAATGAATATATTCAGAGAGTTACTTTTATTCATATAAATCATAAAATTTGCAACAAGGAGTAAAAAGTATGTCTTTTCCAGCCAATAAAACCAAAATTATTTGTACTATAGGACCTGCATCGGATTCCCCTGAAATTCTGAAAAAAATGATTTTGGCAGGTATGAATGTTGCTCGCCTGAATTTTTCCCATGGTGATTTTTCAAGTCATGTGGAGGTTATAAAAAAAATCAGGGCGGCAGCTAAAGCAACCGGGCGGCGAGTTGCAATTATGGCGGATTTACCAGGACCGAAAATGCGTATAGGCCAATTGGCAGAAGAACCAGTTGAGTTAAAGACAGGTGATGATTTTACACTTACCACCGAAAATATTACAGGCAACGCAAAACTGGCATCTGTAAGCTTTAAACCTCTGCCACGCTCCGTTAAACCAAAAGACACTCTTTATTTAAACGACGGCTATATTGAACTCAAAGTTAAGGAAATAGAAGGAAACAATGTTCACTGCAAAATTATTACAGGGGGTGAACTTCGTTCACGTAAGGGCCTGAATTTACCAGGTATTAATCTTGGCATAAGCGCGTTTACTCCGCACGATCATGAATGCCTTAAATTCGCTATGGAACATGGGGTAGACGCAGTCAGTCAATCCTTTGTAGAAAATGCTGATGATATAATTGCTGTCCGTAAAGCTGCAGCAGCGTTGGGAAAAAAGCCGTTCATTATAGCCAAAATAGAACGTTCAGGAGCGCGTAATCACATCAAGGAAATACTTAAAGCTGCTGATGGAATCATGATCGCCAGAGGTGATCTGGGAGTTGAAATACCTATCGAACAAATCGCCCTTGCTCAAAAATACCTGATGCGCATGGCAAATCAAGCAGGGAAGCCGGTTATCACCGCAACCCAGATGCTTGAGTCTATGACAACAAATAGACGCCCGACCCGTGCCGAAGCTACGGATGTCGCCAATGCAATTTTAGACGGTACGGATTGTGTAATGCTTTCCGGAGAGTCGGCAATGGGTTTGTATCCGATTGACGCAGTCTCCATGTTATCCAAAATCGCTGCATCCATTGAGTCTCACCGCCTGCCATCCCCAATTCAGGAAACAATCCGAACCCGCCGTAAAAACGATCAATTAAAACCTGCAGACCTGATCGCCTTGAGTGTCAAGACCATCTTAAATCGTATTACACCGCCGACTGTCATCGTACCCACTCATGGTGGGGCTACAGCGAGAAGTATTACACGATTCAGACTCCCTGTATGGATAACGGCTATCAGTTCCCAGGAAAAAACATGTAATGATCTTATGTTTTCTTATGGGGTTTACCCTGTTCATGAATTGGCTCATCCGGATAACTGGAAAGAATGGGCAGCAAACTGGCTAAAATTACAAGAGGAAGACGGAAAGCTGATCGTTCTGACAGAAGGCCCATCGAAAAAGCATTCGTACCGAAACAATCGAGTGGAACTTATAAACCTTGAACTTGAATAACATCCTCAGCTATGCATCTTAACATTCAACTCTTTGTAATAGCCAATCTCCATAAAAAAATTTGGAAAATGACCTGCATTTTATAAAATAAGGAACGGACATGAAATAACTTCCACAAGTAGGCGCACAGTTGGGGAAGTTATTTTGTCCTCGTTCCTAAGCAACTTTACATTGACATATGCTGCTATATATCATATTAAGTTAAAAAAAATTAAATGCGCCCGTAGCTCAGCTGGATAGAGTGCCGGACTACGAATCCGTAGGTCGCCCGTTCGAATCGGGCCGGGCGCACCATTAAAATCAAGGGGTTAACCAGCCAATTAACCCCTTTTGTCGTTATGCTACCATTCTGCTACCAAGTTTCCAAAAACAATTTCCTATTAAAACAGGTCATAATTCTCTGTCATAACCATGCTGAACATCATCAATAAAAATTTCTGCTGTATTTTTGTCTTTTATTGCTTTTTTAAATTTACATACCTGTTCTCTAACTGAATCCCATTTTCCTTCGGTCTAAATCTTTTTTACAATTTTATCAGCATAAGCAGTGAGTTGAGAATCATATTCAAACAAACTCTGTTGACCCAATAATCTTTCCTTTACTATACGGGCAACTTCCCGGCGTTTTTCTTTTGGAATTTTAAGATATATTACGAAAGATACAACAAGTCGTTGCCTGGGACCTTTTTCAGCACGAATATTTTCGACTAATTGCAATAGTGTATACATGAATACAACGGATTATGATATGTATAGCTTTTTTGTTTTCTTATTTTTGTTTCACTAATATTAAGCGCCAGAATTTTTTCTATGTGAAATTTATTTTCAAAAAGAGAGGCAACTTTATCAAAATGAAGTTTTTTTGGATTAATCCGTTCTCCAGCTTTTGCTTCAATAAAAAGTAATTTTCCTTTTTTTTCGACAATAAAGTCTATTTCAACACCATTTTGGTCTCTGTAAAAAAACAAGTCATTCCCAGGGATGAGGCCATAATTTTTTATCAACTCCATCATAACAAAATTTTCCCATAAACTACCTTTGTGGGGATGAGAATACCAATCTTCTTCATTTTCAATACCAGATAAATAACAAAGCAATCCATGATCGGCAAAATAAATTTTTGGAGATTTAATCAGCCTTTTGCCAATATTGCCATAATATGGAGTTAAAAGATATATCAGTCCGCTTATTTCCAAAGCATGTATCCATTTTCTTATAGTTACATCTGAAACACCAACATCAGATGACAAGCTTTTATAATTAAGCAATTGGCCGGTTTTTGCGGCAGTCATTCTAATAAACCGTCTGAAATCACTAAGATTTTTAACATCAATGATCGCTTTCAAATCCCTTTCAATATATGTTCTTAAATAACTTTCAAAAAAATCAGAAACTTCAAGCTGTTTGTTTGACCAAAGTTCCGGATATCCGCCTTTCCACAGGAAGTTTTTTATATTTTTAACTTTTTTATTTCTTAATTCGGCAGCACTGAGTGTTTCAAGGTGAAGTATGCTTATTCTGCCGGCAAGACTTTCACTAATCCGCTCCATTAGAACAAATTGCTGACTTCCAGTCATAATCCATTTCCCGTAATTCTGCCTTTCCTGATCTATTAATATTTTTAACTCCCTGAAAACTTCTGGTACATATTGTATTTCATCAAGTATAACCTGAGCATTAAATTGTTTGAGAAAATGTTCCGGAGAATCCTTAACAGCCTCAACGTGTCTTAGATAATCAAAGGTTATGTATTCTACTTCAGGGAACTCTCTTTGAAGTAATGAGCTTTTTCCAGTCTGCCTGGCTCCTGTTAAAAGCAGTGCAGGTCTTGATTTTATTATTTCTAATAATTTTTTTTTCAGTCGTCGTTCTATCCACATATCTACCTCTTGACTTTAAGTAATGTCAAATATTAACTTCGACATTGCTTAAAGTCAAGTAATATAAAATTATAATATATTTCACAACAGCGAATTACTTTATTTGTTTTTGGAAATTACGGATATGCCCTCGTTACATTTTCTGTCGGTAGAGACAAGGCATGCCTTGTCTCTACCGATTACAACGATTATTTGTATCCTATTCAAATTCCGTGGTAAAACAGATTGCAAATCCTTGTAGGGGCGACCCTTGTGGTCGCCCAAAATAACAATGATATCGAAAAAGAAAATTTGATTAATAACGAAAATGGGCAACCACAA
>JAGGWL010000140.1 GCA_021157555.1 Deltaproteobacteria bacterium
ATCAATAAGAGCAAACAGGTGTGTTAACTGGCTGTGCACTCCTCCATCTGATATGAGTCCCATTAAATGAAGTGCAGAATTATTATTTTTTACACCTGACATTACCCTGGTTAATATATCATTTTTAAAAAATGTTCCATCGGCTATGGCAGAATCTATTCTTAGAAGATCCTGATAAACAATCCTGCCTGCTCCGATATTTAGATGACCGACCTCGGAATTCCCCATTATACCTATGGGCAGGCCAACTGCTTCACCTGAACATAAAAGCTGTGTATTCGGATATTCTTTTTTAAGGCTGTCCAGGCATGGAGTTTTGGCCTGAATAACAGCATTCCCCTCCTCAACAGGATTTATTCCGCAGCCATCAAGAATCATTAACATGCATTTTTTGTGCCTGTTCATTAACCGCCTCCGGTTCCTTATCCATGTCGCCACAACAAGGAGTAGTTATTTGTTTGGCGTCACTCCACAACCCTTCAAGATCATAAAATTCACGCACAGGTTGATGGAAAATATGAATAATCACACGCCCGTAATCAAGTATAACCCAGTGCCCTTCTTCCATTCCTTCTATGCTTAACGGTTTAATGCCCTGCTTCTTTAGTTCAATAGATATAAATTCAGCAATAGCTGTAACCTGTCTGCTTGAACGTCCGCTGCAAATAATAAAGGCGTCGGCAATTGAGGAAAGCCTGCTTATATCAAGCACAACAAGATCAATGGCTTTCCTCCCCAGTGCGGCTTTAACAAAAACATCAAGGGCAAGATCAAGGGGAATATCAGAATCTGAAATTACTGTTGTCATAAATATAGTCTTTTTTTCTCTATAAAAGAATTAACTGCAACGGGAACCAGAGAACCTATATTTTTATTTTCTCTGATATCTCTGCGTATCATTGTTGATGAAATGTCAAGTGGTGCAATATCAAGCATAAAGACCGTTTTTTTGTATTCATGAACATAACCTGATATTTTGCTGTTAAATCTATATTTGGCGGATATCCTGGTGAATAGAAATTCTTCAACAGCACGGCATCCCTCATTTTTTTTATAATTTTCTATGCCTGAACGTGTTATAATTATAAATGGTATTAAATCAAAAAGATTCATATATAATTTCCAGGTATTTACTTCAAGGAATGCGTCAATTCCAAGAATTAAATAGAAACTGGAATCTTCAGGCAAGATTGACTTGTAATGTAAAACAGTATCAATCGTATATGAAGGGCCTGAACGTTTAAGTTCCACATCCGATATTTCAACAAATTCCTTAAATTCGGAGTCATCCTTAACAGCCATTTTAACCATTTCATATCGCTCATTGGCATCTGCCACATCTGTTTGATCCTTGTGAGGCGGTATGGCTGAAGGGATAATATATATTTTGTCCAAAGGGAATCTTTTTTTAACCTCTTTTATTGCTTTAAGATGCCCAAGATGGATCGGATTGAATGTTCCTCCAAAAAGACCTGTTTTCATATAAAAATTTTTAGTTTCTTATCTGTCCGTTACCAAAAACAATAAACTTGGTTGCAGTAAGTTCTTCCAGCCCCATAGGCCCGAATGCATGCAGCCTGGAGGTGCTGATTCCCATTTCCGCACCAAGGCCAAGTTGTCCTCCGTCATTAAATCTTGTTGATGCATTAACAAGAACAACCGAGGAATCTACCTCCCTGATAAATCGCCTGGCCCTGTTATAGTCAGAAGTTACTATAACTTCGGTATGGCTTGAGCCATATTCAGCCATATGAGTAATAGCCTGGTCCATATCTTCAACCACTTTAACAGCCAGAACAAGATCCAGGTACTCGGCCGACCAGTCCTCTTCTTCAGCTTTTTGAGCATCTTTTATTATAGCACAGGTTTTTTCGCATCCCCTGATTTTAACTCCGGCATCAAAAAATCGTTTTGCCATGCCAGGCAAAAAATTTTTGGCCATATTTTTATGAACAAGCATAGTCTCCATTGCATTACATACACCCGGTCTCTGAACCTTGGCATTAAAGCATATATTATAAGCCATATCAAGATCGGCTCCGTCATCTACATATACATGACAAACACCTTTATAATGTTTTAAAACAGGTATTTTGGAATTTTCCGCAACAAAGCGAATCAGTCCTTCACCGCCCCGTGGAATAATAACATCTATAAATTCCGTCTGATTTAAAAGAAAATTAATAGCTTGCCTGTCCCGAACCTGCACCATTTGCACTACTTTTTCCGGCAGACCTGCTTTAGCAAGGACATCCGAGATTAAACCGGCCAAGACGCGATTTGAATTAAGAGCCTCAGAGCCACCGCGCAGAATAACGGCATTCCCCGCTTTTAAGCAAAGGGCTGCGGCATCAATGGTAACATTCGGCCTGGATTCATAAATTATGCCTATCACGCCAATGGGTATTCGCATTCGCGATACTTCCAGCCCATTGGGTCTGATAATGGTTTTGCTGATTGCTCCGACCGGATCCTCAAGAGCAACAATTTCTCTTAACCCTGTTGCCATAGAAGTTATTGTTACATCAGAAATAGTCAGGCGGTCAATCATTGCGGCAGAAAGCCCCTTGTCAGCAGCCAGATCCAGATCTTTTTGGTTTTCTTTTTTTATAGATTCTGCATTATTTTCAATACTATCGGCAAGTTCCAGCAAAATCGCATCTTTTTTGGAAGAAGGAGCTTTCGCAATTATCCTGGAAGCTGCTCTGGCATCTTTCGCCATATTAATTATATTTGTTTCAATAGACATTTTTTACTCCGTAAATGAGTATATTGTTTTCATCTGCTCATAAGGGACGGGAACGAAATCTTTGATAATTTGTATAGTGCAGAAGAATAAAATTTGCAAACAACTTTTTAAACAGATTTCGGCATCCTTTATTTGTCGTTGACACTTTTGAAGCAACAATGGGACACAGATGCACAC
>JAGGWL010000368.1 GCA_021157555.1 Deltaproteobacteria bacterium
CATGCAGCATCAATATGCTGCTTTGCCTTTTTACGACCTGTGCAATGGCATGCTTTTTTTTCGCAGATCGCGCTTTATCAAAAAAAATCTTGTGGTATAGCGGATTTATTATATCCCTCTCATGCGCCGTCATGACAAAGGGGCTGGTGGGCATCGCTATTCCTCTCTGTTCTCTTGCCGTTTGGCTTTGTCTGGAAAAAAACTTTTCTTTCAAAGCATGGGGTCTTTTGTTTTTGGGCTCTGTTCTTTGCCTGATTCCGGCAGTCGTCTGGATTTGGTTTCTGCATCATAGGCTTGGATGGGATGCGGTTTATGAAGTCGTCTGGACCAATAACTTCGGCAGGTTTTCCGGCAGCCATCATTCTCATATAGAACCTTTTTTTTATTATCTTACCCGGTTTCCACAAAAGTTGTTACCATGGATTCTTTTTTTGCCGTTTGCACTATTTTATCACTGGCGGGGAATACACAATCATGAGATGAAAAAAAAAAATTTTGTTCATTTTAAGCTGGTTTATTATCCCTTACATTCTACTTTCAACATCAGCGGCCAAGAGAATTTGTTACCTACTTCCTCTATACCCGGCCGCAGCTCTTCTTATAGGCACGGCTGTCGGCAAGGCTCTGGAGAAAAACAATGAAACATTGACCAGGTGGTTCTATGTCCCTTCAGCAATCCTCTCAGGGAGCATCTGTCTCGTATCAATCGGTTTTTTCGGAGCATACCTCTATCTTAAGCAGCCTCTCATAAATAGTTTCCTATTATCTTTTCCATGCCTTTGTTTATCTATTTGGGCCTGCCATAAATTTGCAAAAAAAGATATGACCGCTTTTATTAAGATACTTGGGGCGGCCATGCTGATAATTTTTTCGGCCTTCAGTATTTGGGTCGAACCTCTGTTGCAGCATGGGAATTCTTATGAAGATATTTTTAAATATGCTGAAAGACTCGAATCGCAAGGAATTCAAATCACCCTTTTTCAGCCTTCAGAGCGAATCAGGGGAGCGGCTGTTTTATATATGGGAAAGACTGTTCCTGTAATAAGAAAAATAGAAATGTTTAAAATTTTTTTGCAATCGGGGAAAAGGACTGTGGCGATTTTAAGAAAAGGTGAAGTAAAAATTTTGGATTATGCTGATATTATAAAAGAGTTCAATATTAATGGTAAAACAATTATTTTTGTTGAAGGTTAAACCAAAAACTCAATCGCTCCATCAGAGGGAATACATATGATACAGATGATGCTTCATGGACGTTTCCGGCCGTTGGTAACTACTGCCGGCGTCTACCTCTTTATTGTTTCTATCCTGCGCCTTGTTCTTTGGGGTGCCTTTGGTCATCATTTTGGTGTCTCATTTTTACAATTGCCGGTCGTACTTGTTATAGGCCTGCTTAACGACCTGGTGGTTCTGCCGCCACTCCTTCTGCCGCTTTCATTCTTGCTGATGGTCGTGCCATCATGGCCTAAGGAATCGTATTGGCGGCGTTTGTCGGCCCATATAATAAGTACGGCGGTTATTTTTGGTTTTGTTTATCTGGCTATAGCCCAGTATTTCTTTTTTGATGAATTTAACGGCCGTTTTAATCTGGTGTCGGTTGATTATCTCATCTATCCAAACGAAGTCTTTGTTAATATCTGGGAGACCTACCATGTTATCTGGCTCCTGCTGGCTACGGCCGTGATTTCCATTGTCACGCAAATAATTTTTGCCTCCCGGCTGGTACGTTCCGGGATGCCGGTCTGCCGTTTTGGCGGCCGCTTAAAATTTGTGGGTCTGCATCTGTTATTGACCGTCCTGGTGCTTCTGGTTTTCTCCACAGACAGCCTGTCGGTATTTACCAATCATGTGGCCAATGAAATAACGGACAACGGTATCAGCAGCTTTTTCCGTGCCTTGCATACTAACGAATTGGATTTTAAGCGTTATTACCGAACGATTCCCAGTAAAACGGCCTTTACTGTCATGCAAAAGGAGCTACGACTTGCCGGGCAGCAACGGGATAATGGTTCCCCACTTACCGACCTTAACCGAAGCTTTCCCGGCCGGCCTGATGGCCTGGGAAAGCTAAATATTGTGGCCATTGTCGAGGAATCATTTGGGGCGCAGTTTGTCGGAGCCTATGGTGACAAACGTGGTCTGACCCCCAATTTTGACCGTCTGTCACGTCAGGGCCTTTTATTTACTAATGCCTATGCCAGCGGTACCAGAACGGTGCGGGGCCTGGGCGCCATCGTTACCTCCATGCCGCCTATCCCCAGCGAGGGGATCATGAAAAGGCCCGGTTGTGAAAATATTGCCAATTGGGGTGAGGTATTGAAAGAAAATGGGTACCAAACCAGTTTTCTATACGGCGGGCATGGCGTATTCGACAATATGAACTATTTTTTTTCCAACAACGGTTTCGCCATTAGTGATCTTGGCGATATTAAGCAGATCACCCATCGTACAATTTGGGGGGTATGTGATGAGGATATCTTTCGGCATGCCATTAAATATTATGATAAGGCCGCGGTGGGGGGCTCGCCGTTTTTTTCCGTTATTATGACCACCTCCAATCATAAGCCTTACACATTTCCGGCGGGTATTCCCGGTGTCCCGCAAAAGGGCGGCGGCAAAAAAGCCGGGGTACGCTATGCCGATTACGCTATCGGCAAGTTTATAGAACAAGCACGGGGGACGTCCTGGGGTAAGAGTACCCTGTTTATTATTGTGGCTGATCACGACGCCAGGGTCTATGGCAGGCAACAGATACCTATGCGTCATTACCGGATACCGCTTCTCTTCCTGGCGCCGGGTCATCTGCGCCCAGGAGTAGTATCGGTTGCCACAGGCCAGATTGACATCGCGCCAACGGTTATGGGAATTCTGGGTCTGCCTTTTACCGCTCCCTTTTATGGTCAGAATGTTTTACATTGGCCGGCCGATAAGCTACGGCCAATTCTGGTTAATCACGATCATGATGTCGGACTTCTTTTAGGCTCAAAACTTGTCGTGCTGGGGCTTCATAAGAGGGTTACGGTCTATGATTATGATTCTGCCGGTTATGATATACATAAGGCCGCCAATGATCCGCAATTGGTTGACTTGGCAACGGCCTATTTTCAGACTGCTTTTGAGCTTTTTAAGTCTCATAAATATCAATTGCCGCCGCAACAATTTTAACCGCCGACAGCTCATTTTGGGCAAGGCCCTGCGCAAAAAATTATTTGAAATAATGAACAGGTTATAAATACGGATATGACTGAAAAATCAAAGCACCTGCCGCATACGGAATTTTATTCAACCCGGTCTGAAGCTGATGACAGCTTTTATAGTGTTATTTTCTGGACCTCCGCTTTGATTTTATTCTTTTGGTCACTAGGTTACAGAGGGCTTTGGACAGCCGAAGGGCGCTGGGCGGAAATTGTTAGAGAGATGCTGCTTACTGGTGATTTCTTCCATCCCCGTATTAATGGTGTGCCATATTTCGACAAACCTTTATTGAGTTACTGGTTTATTGCCCTGATAGTAAAAGTAACCGGAAGATTTGATGAATGGGCCGTAAGGCTGCCGAGCGCTGTTTCAGGTCTTTTGGTTCTGTGGGCAACGGTCAGCCTTGGCAGGCAGCTTTGGTCTGCCAGGGTTGGAAGGACCGCTGGCTGGATTTTGATGACCACCTATGGCGTTTTGTTCTGGGCCAGAACCGGAGAAGCGGATATGGAGCACCTTGCAGCAATTTCTATTGCTGTGGCCTGGTACTGGATACGCCGGAAAAAATTTAATTTTATTACCTGGCTTGTTTTTTATCTTGTCTGTTTTTCTGGAGCCCAGACCAAGGGCCTTGCGGCAATTGCCGTGCCTGTTCTTGCAATTCTACCGGATATTATTGAAAAAAAACGCTGGAGAATTCTTTTAACTCCTTCTCATTATCTGGCATTGATGATCGGCATTATTTTTTATCTTTTCCCCTTTCTTTGTGCAGATTTAACTAATAAAAGTTATCAAAGCAGCGGTCTTTACATGATGTTTAAAGAAAATATCATCCGTTATTTTCAACCATTTGATCACAAGGAACCTTTTTATGTCTATTTTTATTATCTTCCGGTTTTGTTTATGCCATGGACTCCGTTATTGATATCGATCATTCCCGGCGCAGCCGGAACTCTTAAAAGTTCGGATGAAAAAACAAAATGGCTTATAAAAGCCGTTGCTCTTATATTTCTCTTTTTTACGTTTTCAGGTTCAAGAAGAAGCTACTACATTCTTCCTGTTTTACCATTTTGCGCTCTTTTGGTTTCGGTTTATATGTTTAAGCAAGATCACTTATCCTGGAAACGAGCTGTCTTTTCTTTTCAAAAAGGACTGCTCCTGACAGCCGCAATTATTGAGCTGCTAAGCCCGCTTATATGGCGCTTTCTCGAAAACAATTTTGGTTTTGCGGCTCCGATGAATTTAAAATTGATTACACCTGTAATAGGATTTTTAGCAATCATTCCATTTGTTTTGGAGTATATAAGCCTGGATTGTTTCAAAGGTTTTACTAAAAACGATTTAAAAGCAGGTTCCATGATCGTTTCAGCCGTTATCCTTATGGGAGGCTATTTTTGTTGTCAGCAAAAAAATCTTGAAATTTATCGGACTGAAAAAACTTTTGCCGAAAATTTAAAAGAAAATATAGCAAAAATTCCTGTCAAAAAGATTGCTTTCTACAAAAAAGCATCGCCCAATGTTTTATTTTATCTTGATCTTCCGGAATATGCAGGAATCCTTAAAACTCCGAATTCCGTAAGCAATTTTTTAAAAAAGAATAAAGGAATCAAAATTTTGATTTCCAGATGCAAGTATATCCCTGAATTTCTTCCTGTTTTTCCTTTAGGCCATCAGAAACTGCCTGTTTTAAGCGAAAAAACCTATCCATGGCAAAAATTGGTTTCCAGGAAACTTGCTGCCTGGAAATTTGGAATAAATAAAAAGCAGCCCGAGGACTTGTAATGAACTTTTCTCAGCGTGGTCGTCTTCTTAATTACTATTTTTTACTTTCATATCTAATCATTCTGGGAATTTGTTCCGGTTACCTGAAAACTATTTCCCTGACCGGCACCAGAACGATAATATATGTCACGGCAGTATACCTTAGTTACAGCTTGATTTACCTGTTACCGGCTATCTTTCTCACCAGAATTATTCACTCAGTTCAGTATCGGTTGAAAAAAGATGATTCCGGCCGGACATCATGGCTGGTATATGCTACGGCCATCTTTAGTGTCGGCATTACCGTGATGGTGCTGCTGGGAGACTACAATATATATAATATTTACAATTTTCACTTTAATGGTTTCGTCTGGAATCTGATCACCGCTCCCGGCGGTATTGAATCAATGGGAGGCAGCACGTCTACCTACATGGTCATTATTGCCATTATTTGCGGGATATTCTCCATATTGGGAGTTTCACTCTGGACTATCGGCATTCTGTGCCGCCGTCGGCCTGTGAATCACAAAACCAAATCACTCAGGCTGTTTCTTTGCCTGCTTATTTTATTCATCACCCTTGGTTTCGATGAGCGAATCACATATGGAATTAGTCAGATGCAGGCATATACTCCCGTACTGACCGCCAGCAGTGCATTTCCTTTTTATATGCCTATGACCTTTTCTCACCTGGCAAAAAAACTGGGATATAAAGTTCACCGTGAGAAGAATCTCAGGTTAAGTGAAAACAGCAAACTGCTCTACCCACTTAAACCGCTGATCCTTAAAAAACAAAAAAAACTGCCTAACATTGTCATGCTGGTTTCAGAATCATGGCGCTGGGATATGCTTAATCCGGAAATCTCTCCTGCGACTTGGGCATTTGCCCAAAAAGCTCATCAGTTCCGGCATAATTACAGTTCCGGCAATGGCACCCGAATGGGTATTTTCGGCCTTTTCTATGGCCTTTATGGCCCCTACTGGTTTCCGTTTTTAAACGCCAGGCAGAGCCCGGTATTGATGGATACGGTGCAGAAGCTCGGCTATCAGATCAGCATGTATACCAGCGCTTCATTTTCCTATCCGGAATTTGGCCAAACGGTTTTGGCCAAAGTGCCCGATAAATCTATCCATGCATATGGTACTATAGGCGCCGGTTGGGAACGGGATCGAAAAAATGTCGGTGATTTACTGACATTTATTAAAACCCGCAATAAAAAACAGCCATTTTTTACTTTTATGTTTTTTGAATCTCCTCACGCACGCTATTATTTTCCACCGGAAAGCATAATTCGGAAAAATTATCTTAAAGATTTCAACTATGCCACCGCATCGCTGGACAAAGATATTGGTTTGATTAAAAACCGCTATATCAACTCATGCCACTATCTTGACAGCCAATTCAAACGGATATTTGACTTTTTGAGCCGGGAAAAATTGCTTGACAATACCATTGTTATCCTTACTGGTGACCATGGAGAAGAATTTATGGAAAAAGGGCGCTGGGGGCATAATTCAGAGTTTCATGAAGAACAAACCAGGACTCCTATGGTAGTATGGGCGCCGGGAACAGGCAGCAGTATCAGTGACCGGATAACCAGTCATCTTGATGTCGCTCCAACCCTGCTCTCCCTTTTGGGAGTTACCAATCCAGCTTCAGATTATTCGCTTGGCCACAATTTATTAAGTAATTATCAGCGTCAATTTACCATCATTGGAGACTGGTCGCGAGTGGCTTATGTGGGGCAGGATTATAAACTTGTTATTCCTTTTAAAAGGGCGGGGTTTATTCAACCCGAAATAACAACAAGGGATGATGTTGAGAAAAAGGATTTTCGCAGGTTTTTAGGCACTCATAAAGAGATAATACCGACATTGATGGCTAATTTAAGCCTTTTCCAGCAGCATAAATAAGAAATACAAGTTTTGGGTTTTAAGTTTTAAGTGGTGTATTTCTTAAAACTTAAAACTTTAATAGCTCAGAGCCAGTTTCAAAATGTTCAATTTTGTTCGAGGTCAAGAAAGACAAAAATTTTAACCACAGGAATACATTAAGTATTTCGAGGATTAAACCCTTTTTAAGATCAGGTTGTTTGACGTAGAGATCGGGCAAAAGGGGACGTTTTGAAATTGGCTCGCTCAGATTAAATTTTTCCGCTGCTCAGGGATAATAACCCGAAAGGCACCTTCAACTATCTCAGCCTCAAGTACGGCGCCGCCTTCCATAACCTCTCCATCAATATGGTAAACATTGCCCGGCTGCTTCAGCCTAATTTTTTTAGCCCTTGTTATTTTCAGATAAGGGCTGCGATTTATTTTTCGGCATAATAATTTATACAGCAGCCCTAAAGCTGTCCATTTAGGAAACGGGGAGATGACGCATAGATCAATATAGCCGTCACAAACAGAAGCTTTGGGAGAAATCAGAATATTATTGCCGAACTGCGACGAATTAGCAATACTGATCAAAAAGGCCTTTTGCCGGTTCATTTTTCCATCAATCATTAACTCATATTCTTCAGGATGGTATTTAAAAAATTCACTGACTGCAATCCGAACATAAGAAATCAAACCCCTGGACAGGCTGTCTTGAAATCGACGGGCTACCAGGGCATCAAACCCAACTCCTGAAACATTGATGGAATATTTTTCGCCGATCCTGATTAAATCTACAGGAGTAGAATAACCTTTTTCGATGATATTAAAAATTTTCTCCAAATTAGTTGGAAGACCAAGATGCCGGGCAAGACCATTCCCTGAACCATTAGGAATGATACCCATTGGCACCCCATATAAGCCAATTCCGTTTACGACTTCGTTAACTGTTCCATCACCACCCACCGCAATAATGGCCGCAGGAGAGAATTGTTCCGCCAATTGTCGGCATACCACTGCCGCATGACCGGCATATTGAGTTTGATAAATGAGTGGTTCAATATCAGTAGAGAGAAAATAAGAGTAAATTTCACGCTCAATATTTTTGTGTCTCCGCTTGCCGGCAACAGGATTAATAATAAAAACAAAGCATTTTTTATATCGGGTCATTATTCAATACCCCTTCAAAACTGAAGATTTTTGTTCAAGATTAAAGCCTGCAAAATTTTGAAATATAATATTATATAAAATATAATCTTCCAGTAATCTTTTCGTTAACTTCTTATTGTATAAATCATTATTGGTTATTTTGTGCAAGACAGCGAGAAAAAAACCATTTGATTAATGTGGACCCAATGTCAAGGACATATTCTATGCTTTTTTAAGGTGTGTTCATCATTAATA
>JAGGWL010000055.1 GCA_021157555.1 Deltaproteobacteria bacterium
ACTTCAATCTGATCATGCTCAATATCCGCTATAATCATGAAAGAGGTATCAGTCTCGTCCTGTTCGCCCTCAAATGCATTGACAAGGGCAGCAGAGCTGAATCCCACCCCTGAAAAAAATATCCCTGTCCTGCGGCAGGCTTGAATAATTGCATCAAGTTCATTCTTTTTGGCTGCTGCAATCAGAATATTAAGTCTGCCTTGCTGTTCATCCCTGTTGATTACCGTAAAATCATAATAAAGCTCATCAACAGGAAAAGGGAAATATTTTCCGAACTCATAGGCAAGGGTGGCAGAAAGGTTTTCCTCAACAGCAAGAGGAAGGTTTGTATATTTAAGCAGCAATTTATTTCTTGGAAGCCCCAGAAAAATGTAATCCGGTTTAATACTGTTTTTGATAATAAAGTTATTGATAATCTCTGCTATAAGCCGGTTGGTATCTTCTGATGATTTCCCGTCCGGCAAGGGAAAAGACTCATGTTCGGCCGGAATCAAAGCTTTAAATGTTTTTTTTAAATGCAAAAGGAACAGGTGATCTTTTTTTATATCAATTCCAATGCTTGATTCTATCAGCAAATCAACCCTCCCTCTTAATTACAGGGTCAATTATAAAATCAATCCATCTGGTTATCCTGAAACCTTTTTTTTCTTTCGGGTCTATTTTTATTAAAACTCTTAATCCTTCTTTAACTTTACTTCCATTTATTCCGCCAAAAGAATCAATGGAATAAAAAGGTGAGATTTTAAGAGAAATATAAGGCTTGATACTCTGGTAGATGTCAGGATCAATAATATCGTTTAAAACTGAAACTCTTTTAATCTCTTTTTCACCCCGGAAAGTTATTATTTCACGGGCTGCGGTTTCAGTCATTCCAGGCAGGGCGAGCAGCATTTCCCAGGAAGCCGCATTTATATTAATGTTGTTAGTTTGCGTATATATGGTAACCATACTTTCCAATCCACCATAAAAAATATCGGCTGTGACTCCTTTAACAAGCAGCAGTTCCTCAATTGCATCAAAATCATCGTCCTTGCATTCATAAGAATCATCAAGAGACTGATAATAATCGTCTTCTGCGCCATTAATCCGGTGCAGGTCATCCTTGTCCCGCCAATCCATAATGGAGTCTGCAATGGTATCCTTCTCGCTTTCATCAAGATCAAATCCCTCCAAAAGCATCCGCAGCATACTCCTGGTTGCTTTATTGATATTTATTTTGCCGCTTTCATTGGAAATTTTAACCTTATATTCTCCCTCCCCGAATAATACCGGAGGGATATTTGCCCCTACCCGCCACTCAATGAGATTCTCATCGGCATCATCATCATTTGCTTCTTCCACCGGAGTTTGAAGTTTTTGCATGCCGGTTGTCTCTTTGATCAATTCCGCAGCAGCCCGGTTTACCCCCGCCAGGGCGATGTAATATCCCTGAGTGCTTTCTTTGAAATTACGTGTTATGTTTATTTCTATTTTCATGGCATAACAAAATTCGCCCACAATAACCGCCAGCAGTGTTGTGATCCATAACACCATCAAGAGGGCCAGGCCTTTTTCTTTTTTAAAATTTGTTTGACTTTTCATATTGTGGTTCCGCCATTATTGGAATAATGACTGTTAATTGATCGGTTTTATGCTTTGTCTTTAATTTCAACTTTACAGCCTCCGGTAAGGCCTGAATCTCCCTGGCATCCCATTCATCATGCCAGGTGGCCGAATCATTCTCATCGGTTTTACCAAAATACTCAATTTCAAAGTATATAATATTATTCAGGAGGCTGACAAAATCCGCGTCTGTTTTTCGATCCTGGGTCAGCAAATACTTAAAATCTTCGCTGAAGGCCAGATTTTCTTTATCTGTTGTCTTATCTTCCTGCACTGCATATTTAACGTAGACTAGGCCTCTGGCACCGTCTGGCTGCAGGGAGAGAGCGGAAACAAATTCCAGCGATTTTGCTTTACCGTTGAAAATTAAAAATTTTTCACCCTCGTCTTTGCCGTAATACGGATAAGCCGATTTTATCTGGCGTTTCAGCAAGTCCAGAACTATACGATATCTCTGGCGATTGTTGATATCCTGCTCACCTTTTTCCCAGGCTCTGATACCAACCCTTAATCCGCAAAACAGAATAGCTATACTGATTGCAAAAATGGTAAAAGTAATTAACAGTTCAATCAGCGTAAAACCGTTTTTATTTTTGAGCGGACACGTTATTTTCCATTTCGAACATTTCATCTAAATTTGATAGTTTTAATGCTTTTAAGCATATTGCGCGGCCGCCGGTTTTTTTTTCAACTGACACCTCTATTTCAAAAAGTTTTACAGGCATTTTGTCATCATCCTCATACTCATCTTCATCCGTAATATTAAACGGTTTGATTTCAGCCCGCCATTTATACTCATTATCCAAATCTTCTTCAATACTCTTTGCAACAGTATCTTCTTCAAGGAGCAGTTGATTCATTTTTTCCCTGGCCAAAAAAATCGCTTTAGTGTAATCACCGGCAATTTTGCTTGATTTCAGACCGCCTGAAAAAAGCTGCATTATTGTAACCATAGAAATGGTCAATATTACAAGGGAGACCAGTATTTCTATTAAAGTAAAACCAAAAGAAAAATTTTTGAGCTTTAAGGCGTAGGAATTATTAATCTTCAATTGTTACAATGCCTGTGATGGTGTCAACTTTAATGCTGAAAGTTTTAGCCCTTTTCCCGGCCAACGTAATAGTTCCTCCGCTGCAACTTCCATTTGGAAAAAAAATAAAGCTGAATTTTCCCTGGTCTATCTCCTTTCCATTATAGTCTATTTTTTTTATAAATACTCCTTCCGGAAGCTTATATTTTTTTACATTTTTATCTTCCGGTTCTTTATC
>JAGGWL010000293.1 GCA_021157555.1 Deltaproteobacteria bacterium
ACAGTAAATATTAACGGAATAGCTGTAAAAATCTGTGATACTGCAGGCTTACACAAAGCTTCCGACCTTGTTGAGTCTATTGGGATTAAAAAAGTTTATGATAGTTTAAATGATTTTGATTTAGTCCTTTTTGTTGTAGACGCAACTTGCCCGTTTACTGATGCAGACTACCTGATATTTAATAAAATCAATAAAATGCAGGATAAAAAGATTATTCTTGTCATTAACAAATCAGATTTACTTCATGGCAACAAGGTTAAGCCTGTCCATGATATCTTTAAGGTTGATGCATCTGCAACAACCTCGGCTCTTTCCAATGTGGGGATTGACTCTTTGCGTGACCTTATAGTCAAGGTTTTTATCAATGATATAAAGTTTGGCTTATCATCACATATAGTACCCAACTTGAGGCATAAAACAGCTCTTGAAAATGCCCAAAAAGCTGCGGAGACAGCAATCGGCAACATCAAGAGGTCAGCACCTCTGGAAATTATAGCCCTGGACATTAAATCATCCATTGATGCTTTGGGTTCAATAACTGGAAGAAATGTTGATATTGATATTTTGGATCAAATTTTTAATAGATTCTGTATTGGAAAATAAACCCATTTAAGGAACGTGGACAAAATAGTATTTTGATATCGTCATACATATTGTTTCACGTGAAACAATAAACAGGAGTTAATTTTATGGATACAATTTTAGAACCATTTTTTAAAAAATATGAAGATCTCTCTTCTATAACAGACAAGGTGTTTGAAAAAGTAAAAAAAGAATTCCCAAATTGTGTAAAATGTAAAGCGGAATGTTCGGATTGTTGTTATGCTTTATTTGATCTGACATTGATCGAAGCTTTGTATGTTAATTTTCATTTTTATAAAAAACATAAAGGGGAGAAAAAAACAGAAATTATTGATAACGCCAACAGAGCAGATCGAAAAATTTACAAACTTAAAAAAAAAGCGTACAAAGATTTTGAAGCCGGAAAAAATGAAACTGAAATTCTTATGGCAATGGCCAAAGAAAAAGTACGATGTCCACTTCTAAACAGTAATAATACCTGTGATCTTTATGAAAACAGGCCTATTACATGCAAGCTTTATGGGATCCCCACGTCAATAGGCGGAATTGGGCATACTTGTGGAATATCCGCTTTTGAAGAAGGTCAGAAATATCCAACTGTAAGTCTTGATAAAATTCAAACAAAACTTTTTGCAATATCCGATGAACTGGCGCAGGCTCTCAATACAAAATATTCAAAACTCGGGGAAATGATAGTACCTTTATCAATGGCTCTTATTACGGAATATGATGAAGAGCATTTAGGTGTCAATACCAAGAAAGAAGAAGGGGATGAAAATGTATAAATTAGACCCCGCTGAAGTAGAAGAAAGAAAAAAAGCTATTTTTAACAGCATGTCCCCAAGACGTCAGAAGCATATTCTTAAAAAAGGATATGAGGAATGGGACCCATTTGAAGAACCTAAAGACCCCATAGATATCAGAAAAGACAGGACAAATAGAACCTCTCAAATGCTGGTGAGAGAATTTCTTCAGTCTGTAACTTCTGAAGAATACAGCAATGCTTACGGAAGAGGCGTTCTGGATATGTGTATGGGCATCATTAATGATGATGACAAGTATATAGGGATGTTTGAATTTGCCACATGGTATAGAACGCTCTTGAAAAGAGAGGGTTTTGAATAAGCAGCATGCTCTATCAGGCACAGCAAAACATGAAAGATTCACCGCAGAGATCACAGAGGGAATATTGGGGTCATATCTTGAATTGTGAATTACTATTCAATATGTGACACCCAATTTCACCCTATTACCTCTATTGATAATGCCTTACATATTTTCTTAGATAGCATATTTGGTATTTCAGTATGTCTTGGGATAGCTTCAGAATGCCCTGTTTTAGGATTACACCACAAAGAATGGTTGGCACCTTCGCGTTTTAGGTAACAGCCATTATGTCTGAGATGTTTGACAATATTTCTACGCTTCATCCAATTGCTACCATTTCAGAAAATGCATCTGGTGGGATAGCTCTAAACGAATCTTGTCGTCTATCTTCTAGAATTAATTCAATTGCCTCAGACAAGCTTTTCAGACATTGCTCTTTGGTTTTTCCTTGTCCATTAGCTCCCGGCAATTCGGCACAATATGCAATAAACCAATTTTCATCTTTTTCGATAATTGCAGTAAATTCATTATGCATAAAAAATCCTCCATACTAACTTTTGGAGTCACATCTTGAATTATAAATTAAAGCTTTCAAATCCCATTAGTTATTCACTATGTGACCCCTAAACTCGCTCTCTGGTATAGAACGCTCTTGAAAAAAGAGGGTTTAGAATAAGCAGCATGCCCTGTCAGGCACAACAAAAAATAAAAGTGCAGATTACAATACAAATCTAATTGATTGAAATCATTAACTTTAGGCACGCGTAGAGACAAGGCATGCCTTGTCTCTACAACTTTAGGCACTTTCATGATTATATTTTATTTACTTCTATGCCTTTTTTATAAGCATAGATGATGGATCAACGTGTATGGTGGAATCATTAGCAAGACCCTTTATAAATTCAACATATACTTTTTTTTCTTTAGGTTGTAATTGAATAACAGCGTCAAAATTATCTGCAACATGAAAAAAAGGCGATGGTGTGCCATCCTCGCCAGGATCTTCATCCCTGTGTATATGCCCGGAAAACCATACCGGCAATGATTTTTGAATAGCAAACGCTTTGATTTCTTTAAGCAAATCCTGAGTGGTTTCGTCAAGAGGGAGCCCGTCAATAATTAATACATCCGGCAGGAATATTTCCTGTTCCGTAATATCGGAAAATCGTTCCACAAAATTAGGCAACTTAAATCCGTCAGTCTTAAAAGTCATAATAAATCTATAGGGCAATAATAAATCCAGAGGAGTCCCATGCAAGTCAACAATGTTCTGATCCACCAAATCCTTCAAAATTTCTTTATACCATAATGAAATCTTTTTAACAGAATCGTGAAGGCTGATATGTAAAACTTTCTTCCGATTCATCATATAGCTTAATGCAACCTGTACCAAAAAAGAAGTTTTGCCGACTCCTGCCCGAGCTACAACAGCGGCAAAACTCCCTTTGTTTATAATACTATCAGTTTCAACACCTAAAGGGTTATAATCAATAGACTCATATTTTGTCATATTAACTCCTTACCGTGATATTTATCATTCTCACATAAAATGGTTTTTAAAATCCATATCAAGATCGGCCAAAAAACCCCGCACGTTGAAAGCCAATCTCAAAAAAAGCGTGAAACATTTTTTAATTTCAACTATTTTTTTAGTAATGGTTCACCAAGGATATAAACTTACAGGAACCCCAGGCGTGTAAGCGTTTACCAGTGCCTCAGGTGTGCACGTTCAGGGCGAGTGACTATAGTCAAACCTATGTCGCTTGCCCTGAACGTGTGCAGATGGGGTACTGGTGAACGCTTACTTTTTTTGTATTTCTTCGGCTATAGATTTAGGTACCTGCTTGTAAGCAAAAAATTCCATTGTAAATTGAGCCTTACCTTGAGTTGATGACCTTAATACAGTTGAAAAACCGAACATCTCAGCCAAAGGAGCTTGAGCCTCAATGGTACTCATAACCCCATCTTCCTGGGAGCCTACAATCATGCCTCTGCGCTGGTTAAGTAAACCCATAACTGGCCCATTAAATTCAGTAGGTGTTTCAACCACAACCTTCATTATTGGTTCATGAATAACAGGAGCTGCCCTGTTATAACCTTCACGAAAAGCGCCTCTGGCAGCACTTTGAAATGCCATTTCTGAAGAATCTACCGAATGAGAGGCGCCATCATTAATAACTATCTTGATACCGGATACCGGGAATTCTAGAAAAGGACCTTTCTTCATACAGCTTAGAAAACCTTTTTCACATGAGGAAATGAATTGGGTTGGAATGGAGCCACCTGTAACTTTATTCTCAAAAACAAACTCTTCATCGGTAACAGGTTCCATGAACCCGGCAACCCGCCCGAACTGGCCTGCGCCGCCAGTCTGCTTTTTATGGATATAGTTAAATTCAGCTCGTCTGGTTATTGTTTCCCTATATGCAACGCCAGGCTTCCCGGTTTCAACTTTCACTTCGTATTCTCTTCGCATTCGCTCAACATAAACATCCAGATGGAGTTCACCCATACCTTGAATGATTGTTTCATTGGTCTCCTCATCAACAAAGGTACGAAAGGTTGGATCCTCTTTTGTAAATCTGTTCAGTGCTTTTGACATATTAATACGAGATTTGTTATCATCAACAAGAAGCGCCAGTGAAATAACCGGCTCAGGAACAAACATCGAAGTCATGGATAAATCAAGATGTTTTGAAATAAATGTATCTCCGGAAGCACAGTCAACACCGAAAAGAGCGCCAATAAAACCAGCCTTGATTGAAGAAATGTCTTCCATCTGGTTGGAATGCATACGTACCAGCCGTCCAATTTTGATAGTTTTTCCGGTACGTATATTTTTAACAGTATCACCTTTTGAAACAGTGCCCTGATAAACTCGAATATACGTTAGCTGCCCATACATGCCGTCTTCTAATTTAAAAGCCAGGGCAACTATGGGATCATCTAAATTATGACTTAGCATGACAGGGGCTTCATCCGCACTCATATCAAGCGCTTCATTCTCAATATCCTTAGGGGATGGGAGAAATTTTATAACCGCATCCAGAAGAGGTTGAACGGCTTTATTTTTGTATGCAGACCCTAAAAAGACAGGCGTCATTTTACGCGCAAGGGTTCCTGACCGTATAGCCGATATAAGCATTGTATCTGTAATTTCTGATTCTTCAAGGATAGCATCTGTCAGTTCATCAGAAAATAAAGATATTTCATCAATTAATTCCTCGCGCAGAGATTCAGCCTTATCAATCAGGTCGGCAGGAATTTCTTCATATCTGAGGATTTCTCCATTTTCACCATCAAAATAAATTGCCCGCATTGAAATAAGATCAACAACACCTTTAAAATCTGCTTCCATTCCTATAGGTACCTGCAAAACAACAGCATTGTGGCCAAGTTTTTCTTTTAGCTGTTGAGTTACTCTGTCAGGGTTTGCGCCGTTTCTGTCGCATTTATTGATAAAAGCAATACAGGGAACCTTATACCTTCGCATCTGGCGATCAACAGTAATCGACTGTGATTGAACACCTCCGACAGCGCATAGAATAAGGATAGCGCCATCCAGAACTCGTAATGACCGTTCAACTTCAATGGTAAAATCAACATGACCGGGAGTATCAATAAGATTGATTTGATAATCATTCCATTCACAATAAGTTGCAGCAGAAGCTATTGTGATTCCACGCTCCTTTTCAAGTTCCATTGAATCCATTGTGGCACCTACACCATCTTTTCCCTTTACCTCATGAATTGCATGAATCCGATCAGTATAAAAAAGGAATCTTTCTGTAAGTGTAGTTTTTCCTGAATCAATATGAGCACTAATACCAATGTTTCTAATTTTTTCTATATTATATTCCATATCCAACAAAATCCTTTTTATACTAAGGAACAGGAACGAAATAATTTCCTCGCTCCAAAAGTAACAATAAAAAAACTATTTGTTATGAAATGAACTTTTTGTCAAGAATTTTATTGCATAGGTAGTATTTTTTTAATAGAATTATTAATTTATACATACAAACTCAATAAAAATAATTTTATTATAAAAACGTGGGCGAAATAATGAAAGCTATATTAGCACTTGAGGATGGTCGTACTTTTAAATGCAAATCCTTTACCGGAGCCGGCGAAGCATCGGGCGAGGTTGTTTTTAATACCGGAATGACGGGATATCAGGAAATATTAACCGATCCCTCATATAAAAATCAGATGGTTGCCATGACTTATCCATTAATAGGAATTTATGGTACTAACAATGAAGATGTGGAATCCGACCATATTCAAGTATCAGCTTTTTTAACCAGAGAATATCAAAATTATCCAAGCAATTACAGATCAACAGCGTCTCTGGCGGAATATTTAAAGAATTCGGGAAATAACCAACGCGGTATTCTTGGCATCGAAAATCTGGATACACGAGCTCTTACCAGACATATAAGAAATGCGGGGGCTATGCGGGCTTTTATTTCTACTGAAGACCTTGACCCATTGTCATGCGTTAAAAAAGCAAAAAAAATTCCTGACATGACAGGACAGGATCTTGTAAAGGAAGTCACAACCGGTTCAATATACCGCTGGGCTGGTGGAAAAAGAATAGACGTTCCTGAACAGAATTCAGAGATTAACGAAAAATTGTGGAAAAAAAGTAACAAAAAAAGAATAATTGTTTTTGATTATGGTGTTAAATTTAATATTTTAAGGTGCCTGGAACTTGCAGGATGTGATTTAATCGTAGTGCCGGCTGCAACAGAAGCCGATGTTGTAAAGGCTATGGAACCTGATGGAATATTTTTGTCAAATGGTCCTGGTGACCCTGAACCTGTAATATATGCAATCAATACCATTAAACAACTTATAGGATACAGACCAATATTCGGAATTTGTCTTGGTTTGCAAATTATGGGGCTGGCTCTGGGAGGGAAAACATTTAAATTAAAGTTCGGGCATCGCGGCGCAAACCAGCCTGTTAAAAATCTTGTAACAAAAAAAATAGAAATAACGTCCCAAAACCACGGATTTGCTCTCAGCTCGGAGAGTTTCAATAATCAAAATATTGAAATTACTCATATAAATTTAAATGACAATACCGTTGAAGGATTTAAGCACAAGGAGCTTCCCCTGCAGGCGGTGCAATATCATCCGGAAGCCTCTCCAGGGCCTCATGATGCCGGATACTTTTTTAATGATTTTGTAAGAAAAATAGAAAATTAACTATGCCGAAACGAACAGATATAAACAAAATTTTGATTATAGGAGCAGGACCTATTATTATCAGCCAGGCTTGCGAATTTGATTATTCAGGCACACAGGCATGTAAAGCACTGCGTGAAGAAGGATATGAAATTGTACTGGTTAATAGTAACCCTGCTACTATTATGACTGATCCTGAAATGGCCGACCGAACATATATAGAACCGGTAACACCTGCCACAGTTGCAAAAATAATTGAAAGAGAGAGACCTGATGCACTATTGCCTACGCTGGGTGGGCAGACCGGATTAAATACTGCTGTAGAAGTTTATAAAATGGGTGTCCTGGAAAAATATGGGGTTGAGATGATAGGGGCATCTTTTGAAGCAATCAACAAGGCTGAAGATAGAGAACTTTTTCGGGACGCAATGCAGAGAATCGGCCTTAGAATTCCAAAGAGCGGCATAGCTGTGAACATGGAAAATGTTCACTTGATTGCGGATCAAATCGGCTTTCCGATTATTG
>JAGGWL010000272.1 GCA_021157555.1 Deltaproteobacteria bacterium
ACTTTGATCATAATCAGTGATTTTTTCTCCAAGAAAGTTTGACTTCCAGTCTATAAGGTAGTATTTGCCGCCGGCACGAAATACCATATCAATATAGCCCTTCATAAAGCCTTTTGCAGGCATGAAACTCAGCTTTTCGAGTTGCTTCGGAAAATCACAGGCAATATCCATCACGCTAAAATCGGCGAATACCGACCTTAGTATATCAACAGAAACAGGATTTAATGGAAAATAAAATTCCATCTCGTTTATTCTTTCCCCTGATGAAACTTGTGATAAAGAAACCCCGCCATTATTATTTGTCAGGGGAATAGAAAGAACTCTATTTACCATGGCGCATACTGCATCCAACCATAAAGGATCAAAACTATATTCATTCAATTTATTTTTTACCAGCGCCTCCATATGCTCAGGATTGTTCGGCATAAAATCAAGATGTTCAAATATGTCGTGAAAAAAAATACCCGCATGCGCTCCTTTAGGAAAAGATGCAATATTTTCTTTTTCAGATATCAACTGCTCCGGTAATATTACTGATGAATAGGTGCCTTTTGACTCATTTGTACTATTGTAACTTCTAATAAGTGTTTTTTGGGATACAAGTGATGAATAACTGGATATTTTCCATGATGTATCTATATTTCCTGAAAAACTCCTGCAATAAAGATCTTGATGTTCTTCTTGTCGTATCACCGGTTGAATGTCGCTTATAACAGGCAATGAAACAAATTTTATGGCTCCGTCAGAATGCTCAGCAATAGCAGTTAAATCCTCTATAAGATCCGTATCTGTTTTTCTTTTAAAAGTATCTTTTATCGCCGCGATAATATTTTCGGAACTTGTGAGATCTCTGTTATGCAAAATATAGGAAAGAGCGGATGTTTCTGCAGTATTGATTCTGCCCCAAACAAGATAGCATAAAGACTTGGCTCTTGTCAGCGCTACATAGAGCAATCTAATGTTTTCAGCCAGAATCTCATTTTCTGCCAAAGGAAGGTTACTCTTAAAATCGTCGGAACCAAGATCAAGCACAAGAGATCTGTTCTTGTTTGCGGTATGAAAAAGTATTTCTTTATCCTTTGTTTGAGAACCTTCCCATGCATAAGCGCAGAATACTACTTTATATTCCAGCCCTTTGCTTTTGTGCATTGTTACAATTTTGACAGATTGCTCGTCACTTTCGAGCCTGATCTGATCTTCATCAAGCCTTAAGGGGTTATCCCTCTGCTCTGCAAGCCATTTAATCAAGCCTGATATTGTAATTGTTTTTTTTAAGGATTTTTGCTGGAGAATCTCGGCCAGGTGAAGTATATTTGTAACTCTTCGATCACCATCCCGGAGTTTTAATAACCTTTCCCGAATACCATCGGACGACATAAACATGCCGAACATCCTGATAAAGCCATGTTTTTTCCATAAATTGTAATATTCATTAAATCCGGATATTTTCTTCTCCCACCAAAGGGAATCATTTTCCACAGAGTATAACAAGTCCCCTGTAACTCCCATCATATCCGTTACGAGTGCGGCTTTTAAAAGCATTTCATTGCCGGGCTCAGCAATAGCTTTAAGTACTTGCTCTATTTCATGTGCTTCATGGGAATCGAATATATTTTCAGAATTGTACAGAACCGAAGGTATATTTTTCCGGGATAAATATTCCTTGACCAGCCGTGCCTGGCTGTTTTTTCTTACAAGAACAGCAATATCGCCTTCATTAATATTTTTTGATAAAATGAGTTTTGCAATTTCACAGGAAACTGCTTCCGCAATCATAGAAATAGCATCGCCTTTATTAATTGGCTTATCCTGATTGTACAATTGTCTGGATGAGAGATACCATAATTGCAAAGGCGCATTCAGCATCAGACCAGTACTCTCTATTTTTCCTGGCTTTACTTTGGTAAAGTCTATTTCTTCATATAAAAACGGCGCCTTTATATCTGAAAAAATTGTATTCACGGCAGTTATAAGACGTGGATCCGATCTCCAGTTTTCAGTAAGGGTGTACTTGTAATCCGCATCCGAAGCAGCTTCAATATATGAAAAAATATCTGCTCCCCTGAAGCTGTATATGGACTGTTTCGGATCACCTATCATAAAAAGCTTATGCTGTTCTGAATTAAAAATTTTAAAAAAAATTTTAAACTGGACAGGATCAGTATCCTGAAACTCATCCAACAGAGCAGTGCTGTATTGAGCTCTTGCAGCCTGCAAAAGAAAATTGCCATCTCCATCATCCTGTTCAAGGGCATTCTGCACCCTTGTAAGAAGATCGTCAAAAAATTGTATATTGCTCTTTTTCTTTCTCTTTAAGAGTTCTGTTCCTGCATATCTGAAAAATTTTATTTTCAGATATAATAAATACTCTTCTACATTCTTTTCTATAAGTTTAGATGAATTAAAGAGCTCATCACATATATCGAAAAACTCATCATCAGGCGGATTAAATTTTTTTTTGGTAGATTTTTGAATTTTTGTTGCAGTAAATTTTTCAAATTCTTTAAAAACGGGAAGACCGATATTACTTTCCGTTACATACTTGTCCATTTTCCATGCCAGGTCGTTAACGGTTTTTTCTCTATTTGTTAAACTTTTTTTGGTAGCACTATCAATTACGGAAGATGCTTTCAAGTTACCGTAAACCTTGGCATTAAGAGCGGGATCCTGCAATAAAACAACAATTTTCTCTTTTGCAGTCGGCCACATCTGCTTAAGTTTTTCAAAATTATTTTTAAAAGGAATTGTACTTACAAGAGAAGGCTCCGAAACTTCAGGAACTATCCTGACTTCCGAACTTCTTGTTTTGTTAAGCAGGGCTGCATAATATTCCGGGCCGGATACTTTTTTCAGGGCAAAACTTAAAAATTCCGGAGGTTTTTTATAAAAATGCTTTCTCCAGAAATCATCCGCTATCTCCTGAACAATACTACTTTGGTCAACAATCAGCTCTGTATCAAACAAACTTCCGGTTTCAAACGCATTTTCATGCAAAATTCTTTGGCAAAAACCGTGTATTGTAAATATGGCAATCCTGTCAAAATCCAAAAGAGCATTTTTTATCAGCTCGGCTGCCTGTAAAGGATTATTATGCTTCTCAAGAATAGCTTTTAAAAAAGGATCATCTGCGGAACCTGTTAAAAAAGCCTCCCGCGACTCCACAAGTCTTTTGCGAATCCTTTCCTTTAATTCCTCAGTAGCTGCCTTGGTAAATGTGACCACCAGGATTTTTTCAGGAGGAATCTTTTCTTCCACCACAAGACGCACAAAGAGCCCGGCAATGGCATAGGTTTTGCCGGTTCCTGCGCTGGCTTCTATAAGATTTTTTCCGTTAAGCGGTGTTTTTATCAGATCAAATTTTTTCATCATTTTTTTGCTATATCAATATAACCCTTGGTGGGAAGAATCAACCTTATTTTTCTTTAAATGTTCGCCGGCGTAGAGACAAGACATGCCTTGTCTCTACCATCGTAAGCACCAGCATGCCACCATGAAATTTGTGTAACAAATTCTTCTGATTGACATTACACGCATAGTGTAATATTTAATTCACATAAGCTATTATTCTAATATGTGTAATTATGGAGCTAAAATGAAGAATCCTTTTACTTACAGCAATTTTGTAATCGGTCCCTCTTTTTGTAACAGGATAAAAGAACAAAAAGAACTGCTTGACTTTATTACGGCCTCACAAAACGTGTTGCTGTACTCTCATAGACGAACAGGCAAAAGTTCATTAATAAAGCAAGTTTTTCAAAACATAAAAAAACAAAAGCTTGATATTGGAACGTTGTATATAGATCTTTACGGCACGACTTCTGAAAAAGAATTTATTACAAGAGTATTTCAACAATTAAATGCTTTAGAATCAAATACAAACAAGTTGTTAAATCTTTTAAAAAACAGCATTACTAAATTTTCTTTTCAACTAAGCATTGATCCAACCACAAGTTCACCGACCATTTCTCCATCTTTTAAGGCAGCGGATGAAAATTTGATTTTAAAAAACCTTATGGAACTGCTTGAAAAATTTTCTAAGAAAAGGAAAATTGTCATCGCTTTTGATGAATTCCAGGAAGTGGCTAACTATACAAACGCAGATTTATTTGAAAAACAATTAAGATCGTATGTTCAGCAGCATTTTAATATCTGTTACATTTTTTCTGGAAGTCAACAGCATTTACTTACATCAATGTTCAAATCACAAAAAAGAGCCTTTTATCAACAGGCAGCAAGTTTTCCGCTTAAGGAAATTGAAACAAAGCATTATATTCTCTGGATGAAAAAAATGTTTCTATCCGGAAATCTTTCCATTGAGAATGATAATTTAAAGCAGATTGTTGAACAATTTCAAAACCATCCAATGTATATTCAATTGTTCTGTTTTTTTCTCTGGAGAGAATTGAGGCAAACTCCCTGGAATGTTGCAACGATAAGCAAAATTGAACGTTCTATGATTGAACAAAAACACCTTGAATATCAAATTCTGTGGGACAATCTATCCATCAATCAAAAAAAAACATTAAAGCTTGTATTGCTCAATGATGGACAAAATCTTTTTTTTGCAGAAGCTTTAATAAGCGTTAACATTAAAACAGCCTCCATTGTCACACGGTGCTTGAAAAGTTTGTCTGAGAAAGAAATTTTAATAAAAAATGGAAAATATATAATCCAGGATATCTTATTAAAAAAATGGATTGCTTTGAATATTTAATCTTTGCTCGTTTTTGACTGGATTAAAACTGAAGAACAATTTTGATAAAGTGACAGAGTCTCTATTAAGTTAAAGAGTATTCCACCTTTGCTCTACTATCAACCTTGACAATATTGAGTATTTTTTATAAATAAATAGCGACATATTTATAAATCATTTTAAGGAACGAGGAAATTATTTCGTGCCCGTTCCTTAGGCTTCCAAGTTTGGAAAAAATTGAATTAAATCCTCTTTAAAAAGGATACAAGCAACTAAAAGGAGAAAATCTATGAACATTCTGTTTTTTGGACCTAACGGCAGCGGTAAGGGAACACAGGGAGCAATATTAAAAGAAAAGTACAATATTGCACATATCGAATCAGGTGCAATTTTTCGTGAGAACATTTCAAATGGAACCGAACTTGGCGCAAAGGCAAAGGGTTATATAGATAAGGGTGACCTTGTACCTGATGAAATCACAATTCCAATGATTCTGGATCGTCTTAAACGTGATGACTGCAAAAAAGGATGGCTGCTTGATGGTTTTCCAAGAAATAAAAATCAGTCCGTAAAGCTTGATGAATCATTAAAAAAAGCAGGAATAGCATTGGATATAGTTATTGAACTGCTTCTTGATCGAGAAATTGCCAAAAACAGGATAATGGGACGCAGGCTTTGTGAGAATAATAATAATCATCCAAATAATATCTTTATAGATGCTATTAAACCTGACGGAGACAAGTGCCGTGTTTGCGGTGGTGCTTTAACAAAAAGAGACGACGATCAGGATGAAGAGGCCATCAACAAACGGCACAATATTTACTATGATACCAATGAAGGAACCCTTGCAGCTTCATATTATTTTAAAGATTTGGCCGAAAAAGACGGGTCTGTCAAATATATCATATTAGATGGTGCACCTAGTGTGCAGGATGTTACTGCAGAACTGGTTTCAAAACTTTAGCAGGAATAAGCATTCTTTTTTTATCTTTTGATACTTTTGAAATGATTTGAAGAATGGTGTAAATTAAAAAAAGCCCGACCGGCAGATCGGGCTTTTTTTATTTTTAGTCGTAGAGACAAGGCATGCCTTGTCTCTACGATCAAACAAAGAGTATATGTGGGTTATTCAGCTCTGTTCTTAAGAACTGCATGGGCAGCAGCTAACCGGGCAACAGGAACTCTAAAGGGTGAGCAGGAAACATAATTTAATCCCAGATCATGGCAAATAAAAATAGATTCAGGATCACCACCATGTTCACCGCATATACCGCATTCCAGGTCAGGTTTTACACTCCTTCCTTTATCAACAGCTATTTGCATTAACTGGGCAACACCATCTTTATCTATTGTAGCAAATGGATTAGCCGGTAATATTTTAGAGCTTATATATTCTATCAAAAAAGACGCCTCGGCATCATCTCTGGAGACTCCGAATGTGGTCTGTGTCAAATCATTCGTTCCGAAAGAAAAAAAGGATGCATATTCCGCTATCTGATCAGCCGTCAAAGCTGCACGAGGCAGCTCAATCATAGTGCCGAATTTGTACTCTATTTCTAAATTCTGCTCCTTCATCACTTTTTTGGCTTCTTTTTCAAGTATTTCACGCTGCACCTTCAATTCGTTACAATGGGTAGTAAGCGGAATCATGATTTTTGGTAAAACCTTTATTCCATCTTTGCTTACATCACATGCTGCTTCAAATATTGCACGCACCTGCATAGCTGTAAGCTCCGGGATACTGATTCCAAGACGCACACCTCTAAAACCCAGCATCGGGTTAACCTCATGAAGTTTTTCAACCCGCTTTAAAATTTTTTCCTTCTTGTTAAAGTCCTGCAGCAACCGGTTAATTTTATCAAGGGTATCTGCATGACTAAGACGAATTTTTAAATCTGCTATTTCACGGAATAGTAGTTCACGATTAGGGAGGAATTCATGCAACGGAGGATCAATCAGGCGGATAATCACCGGAAGCCCGTCCATTTCTCTAAAAATACCATCAAAATCTTCACGCTGAAACGGCAAAAGTGCATTAATAGCTTCCCGCTTTTCACTTGGCAGATCCGCCATAATCATCCTTTGAACAAAAGGAAGCCGTTCAGGCTTTAAAAACATATGCTCCGTGCGGCAAAGACCGATACCTTCTGCGCCGTATCTGCGTGCTCTCTTTGCATCAGCCGGATAATCCGCATTGGCCCATACACCGAGATGCCGAAATTCATCAGCCCACGTAAGGATAGTCTTCAGCCATTCATCCTTCATGTCAGGTACCGTGGTTTCAATTTTGCCGATATATACTTCTCCTGTTGTTCCGTCGATTGAAATATTGTCACCTTCATTAATTATAATATCACCAATGACAATTTTGCGTTTGTTCATCTCAATAACCATATCTGTGAGGCCTACCACAGCAGGTTTCCCGAATTGTCGCGCAACAAGCGCAGCATGGCTAGTACGCCCGCCCCGGCTGGTAAGGATACCGTTTGCGGCAAGCATTCCATGCACGTCATCCGGTTTGGTTTCCGGACGAACCATTATAACGTCTTTTCCTGCCTCGCTCCACTCCTTGGCCAAATCGGCAGTCAAGGCAACTACTCCACACGCCGCGCCTGGGGAAACATTAAGACCTTTACCAAAAAACGTTCCCGATTTCTTGGCCTCTTTTGTAGCTTCAATCTTGAACTGGGGATGCAAAAAGAAATCAATCTGATCCGGTTCTACCCGTAAAACAGCTTCTTCTTTGGTAATCAGGCCTTCATTTGCCATTTCAACTGCTATACGTACCGCAGCCTGGGCGGTACGTTTCCCATCACGGGTCTGAAGCATCCATACTTTTCCATTTTCAACAGTAAATTCCACATCCTGCATTTCACGATAATGATTTTCAAGAAGCCGTGCAA
>JAGGWL010000171.1 GCA_021157555.1 Deltaproteobacteria bacterium
GGCAGAGGCTTTGATAGAGTAACTTCATATTCTTTTTCATGGTCAAAGGAAGGATGCAGCAGTCTGTGGTGAAAGTTTCCATCATTCGTTAGTATCAGCAAACCGGTAGAGTCTTTATCCAGTCTGCCTACAGGAACAATTCTTTCTGTGATATCCACAAGATCAAGGACTATATTGTCGCCATTCTGATTACAGCTTGTAACATAGCCTTTCGGTTTATTAAGTGCAATATAAACCGTTTGATTAATTATTTCCAACAGGTTTTCGTTAACTTCCACCTTGTCGATTTCGGTATCTACTTTTGTGCCCAGCACTGCCGCAACAGCGCCATTTATCTTGACCAGCCCTTCTGCAATATATTTTTCAGCTTCCCTTCTTGAGCAGAATCCTGCTTTTGACATATATTTTTGCAGCCGCATGGTTGACATATATATTTTTACGTTCTGTAGTCCGCATTGATTTTGACATAGTCAATAGAAAAATCACATGTAAATACAGAAGCATATCCGGTTCCCATATTAAGATTGAGCGTGATACTGAATTCGGGTTTTTTTAAAATATCAGTAGCATCGGATTCTGCCTTACTTCCACATCCTGTGCTGTTTTTAACCATCATAATATTATCAAAAAATATATCAATCTGGTCAGGCTTTACAGGCGCTTTTGATCTTCCTGCTGCTGCGATTATTCGTCCCCAGTTGGCATCCTCTCCAAACAGCGCTGTCTTTACAAGGCTGGAATTGGCAACAGTATCGGCTACAATACGGGCATCCTTATTCGAGCTTGCACCTTTTACAATTATTTCAACCAGCTTGGTGGCTCCTTCACCATCCTTTACAATCATTTTTGCAAGACTGAGCATTGTATTGTCAAGCATATTCTGAAAGATTTCTTTTTGAGAATCATTTTTAATAACCGCTCCTGAACAACCGTTTGCCATAATTATAACAGTATCATTTGTGCTGGTATCACCATCTATTGTGATCCGGTTAAATGACCGCTCTGTTGAGGTAACAAGGATATCTTTAAGCATATCAGGTGCAATTTCAGCATCCGTACAGATAAAAGCGAGCATGGTAGCCATATCCGGGCATATCATTCCGGAGCCTTTTGCTATTCCTGTAACAGTATAAACCTTGCCGTCAATTTTCCCTTTTTGTGAAACGATTTTGGGATATGTATCGGTTGTCATAATAGATTGGGCAAAATCGGTAAAACTGTTAGAAGAGAGAGAGTCTTTTATTTCCGGAACAGCCGCCGTAATCTTTTCAATGGGAAACTGTTCACCAATAACACCTGTTGATGCCACCAGCACAAGTTCTTCGGATATTCCCAGCTCCGAGGCGGTTACCTTTGCCATTGCTAAAGCATTTTTCATGCCATTGATACCTGTGCAGCAATTGGCATTACCGCTGTTAACAATTATAGCTCGGCAACGGCCTTTTTTGATCCGTTCTTCATCAAGAATAACAGGAGCAGCCTTAATCAGGTTGCGGGTGAATACTGCAGCAGCGCTCGCATCGGTTTCGGAAAGAATCAGGCCAAGATCCTTTGTTCCGTCTTTTTTAATATTCGCAGCCACACCGGCTGCCTTGAAACCGGGACAAATAATTGTTTCGGTCATTTTTCATCTGCTTTGCTTGTAATTTTTTTAGAGATTCCCAATTTTTTTTAACCCAAAACTCAAAACCCAAAACTGTTCCCCAGCTCCTACTTAACACGTTCAACATATTGAGAATTTCTTGTGTCAATACGAATTGACTCGCCTTCTTCGACAAAGGGCGGTACCTGGAGAACAAAACCTGTCTCAAGAGTCGCCGGTTTTGTACTTCCAGCGGCAGTATCACCCTTTGCCCATGGATCGGATTTAATTATTTTTAATGTAATAAAATACGGCAGTGTCAGTCCAATAGCCTGACCGTCAAACATGAGTACTGTGCATGGAGTGTTTTCTTTTAAAAGATTCACGGCATCACCGAGCTGATTCTTGGTAAGAAAATATTGTTCATAATTGGAACTGTTCATGAAGCAGTAACTATCGCCATCTGCATAAAGATATTCCATTTCGTGCTCTTCCAGGTTGGCTTCATTGAATTTATCCCCTGACCTGAAAGTTCTGTCAAACTGAGCGCCTGTAACCATATTTTTCAGCTTGCATTTATATAGTGCTCTTCCTTTGCCTGGCTTTACGAATGAGAATTGAATAACTGCATACGGCTGCCCGTCTATTTCAAATTTAAGTCCCTTTCTGAGATCACTGCTTTCATACATAAATTATTTTTTTCCTCCAATTATTTTTTTGCAGCTATTGTTGTACTTTTTTAAACATGCATTTTTTGAGTTGACATTTTCTTTTTTGTTTAACATATTCAGCCATTATTCGCAAATCGTTTAATTTTTTTACAATAAAGGTAAATATGATTCTAATCATTGATTTCGGATCACAATATAATCAGTTAATCGCACGTCGTGTAAGAGAATACAGTATTTATTGTCAAATAGAACCTCCTACCCTGAGTTTTGACTATATAAAGGCTCTCAATCCTGAAGGAATAATTTTATCCGGCGGGCCTTCAAGTATTTATGATCAAGATAGTCCAGGGATTGATAACAGGATTTTTGAAATGAATATTCCTGTTCTTGGAATCTGTTATGGAATGCAGTACATGGTGGATGCCCTTGGAGGCTCAATCCAGCAAGCGGAAAAACGAGAATATGGTTTTGCGGAGCTTAATATCAAGCAGGAAGGGGAAATTTTTAAAGGAATTGAAAAAAAAACAGACTGCTGGATGAGTCATGGCGATTCTATGGAAAAAGCTCCTGAAGGTTTTATAATAGCAGCCTCTACAAACAACACAAAAGCTGCTGCAATTGTTAACACCAGTAAAAAATTTTATGGCCTTCAGTTTCATCCTGAGGTGCAGCACACACCCAAAGGGAAATTAATGCTTAAAAATTTTCTTTTTGATATATGCGGCTGTCAGCAAACATGGACAATGAAAAAATTTGCCTCTGATTCTATTGAAGAAATACGGAAAAGAGTAAAAAATAAAAAAGTTATCCTTGGTTTAAGCGGAGGTGTTGATTCCTCCGTTACAGCAATGCTGGTGCATAATGCCATAGAAAAACAGCTTACCTGTATATTTGTAGATAACGGGTTGTTACGCAAAAATGAAGCTGAAAAACTTAAACTCACTCTTGGTAAGCATTTTGACCTTGATATCCGCTTTATAGATGCAGAAAAACAATTTTTGGATGCTCTGGACGAGGTTACAGATCCTGAAGAAAAGAGAAAAATTATAGGCAAAATCTTTATTGATGTATTTGAATCTGAAGCGAAAAAAATTAAAGGAGCCGAATTTCTGGCACAGGGTACTCTCTACCCGGATATTATTGAATCGCAATCCGCATTCGGAGGCCCGACTGCAGTGATAAAATCACACCATAATGTGGGTGGTATTCCGGAAACAATGAAATTAAAATTAATTGAGCCATTAAAGCATCTCTTTAAAGATGAGGTTCGATTATTAGGCGGGGAAATAGGTCTTTCTGACGAATTAATATGGCGTCAGCCATTTCCAGGTCCAGGCCTTAGTATAAGAATAATTGGTAATATTACCAAAAAAAGGCTGGATGTTTTAAGGGAAGTCGACGCTGTTCTTATGGAAGAAATTAAAAAATACGGGTATTATAAAAAATTGTGGCAATCATTTGCTGTGCTTTTGCCTATTAAGAGCGTGGGTGTAATGGGAGACAAGCGTACATATGAAAATCTTGCGGCAATCCGAGCAGTTACAAGCGATGATGCCATGACCGCAGATTGGGCAAAATTGCCTCATGAACTCCTTGGAACGATTTCTAACAGAATAATTAATGAAGTGTCGGGAATTAATCGGGTGGTTTATGATATCAGCTCAAAACCACCGAGTACCATTGAATGGGAATAAGGTTTAGTAATCATGGATGATAAAGATTCTTCAGGTTTTAGTATTCGTATAGACGAAGAAAGTCCGGATTCTGTTTTACAGGAAGAGCCCAAAGTAAAAGATATAAAAAAAGTTAATCTCAAGATTACTCTTTCCTCTTTTTTTGTGCTTTGCCTGGTTGCTGTTTTTTTGTTTTTTGCTTACAGAGAAATAGAAAAAAAGTCAGCACGGATACAAAAAACAGGGGCTAATGAGGTTGAAATTCTGTCAAAGGCCATGGAAACAAGGTTTGCCTCTATTTCTGAAAAAAATACTGGGCTTAAAGAAATGCTTTCTAAAAAAGTTTTATCCCTGGAACAGAAGATTTCATCAATGCAAACGGCTATAAAGCAAAAAGAGAAAGAGATTAAACAGCTTAAAACTTCGAAAGCCGAAAAAAAAGAGCTTACTCAAGGATTGAATAAAACTGAAAAATCTCTTAGTCCGATTCGTAAAGATCTGAAAAAAAATTCAGAGGCAATTAAAACTACAAAAAGAAAGGTAGATGCAAAGCTTTCAGATTTGAAAAAAATGATCAATAATGCAAAAACAGCATTAAAAAAAACAAATGATGAATTTACAAGTCTTGCATCTAAAATGATAAACAAAGAGATGCTTGATAAAGCCCTTGAAAATGACAGAAATTATTTTAGACTTAAAATAAATCAGATTGCTGCGGATATGGAGGAAAGTTTTTTGGAAATTAAGGAAAAAATAAATGGAATTCCTAATACCGGTAAAAAAAATCCACCGCTTGAAAAAACTTCTTCCACAACGAGTATTGTGGAGGAAGATATTCAATAAGGTAGTTTAGAGTGGGTGGGTTTGGGATCCGCCCTTAAGTTATTTCGTCCCCGTTTCTAATTTACGCACAACATGGAATAGATAAAAGTTTTTCAGTCTGCAGCATCAGGGTCTCAACCTGCTGGCTTATATTCTCTAAATCAAGTTTTACGCTATCATCTAAATCTGCCCAATTTGTAAAAATTTGACCTGATTTTTTAGAGCCTAAATATACATTTGAATTTTTGGAAATCTCAAGTTCGAATATATCGGTTTTAACTAACATGGCTTAATCTCCTTTTGCGGAAAAGTTATTTTTTTATCAACATGCTCTCTGAAACTAATTCAAAGCAATTGCCATGCCATGCTTTTAATTAAATTAATTAACATTAATATTTCAAATAGTTAGCTTCAAAATCAATAGCGGTGCAATGTAAATTATGTAATAGGATATATTGATTGTTGGGTAATAAATTATATGATTTATGTAAAATATTACACTAACTGCCGTAGAGACAAGGCATGCCTTGTCTCTTATTTAAACAAATCATGCCTTGTCTCTATGCTATTGCAATTATTATTTCGTCCCTGTTCCTATCTGTTTTTCTATAGCAGCAAAAACAATTTCCCTTTTAATCGGCTTGGTCACATAATCGTCCATACCTGCTTTAAGGCACATCTTCCTGTCGCCCTTCATAGCGTTGGCGGTCATGGCTACTATAGGTATTCTGCCAAGCTGCCGAGTACTTGAGATGTTATTTTCCCATTCCCTGATTTTTTGAGTAGCTTCAAATCCATCCATTTCCGGCATCTGGATATCCATGAAAATAAAATTAAACTTGTCAGGCGTGGCTATATATTTTTCAAAAGTCTCTTTGCCATTATTGGCGACTGTTACCTCATATCCGGCTTTGGTCAGCATCATCTTGGCAAGCTTCTGGTTAACGGGATTATCTTCAGCCAGAAGAATACTTGTAGAATATTTCATTTCTTCTTGGACTGAATATCGGGTTGAAATTTTTGGCTCCTGTACCAGCCCTTTTTCGCATTGATCTTTGGTGACCCCTAATATTTTTTCTATCATCCGATACAGTTTTTCCCTACGAACAGGTTTGGCAAAAAAGCCGTCAAAGCCTGCTTTTTTAAACTTATTGGTATCCCGCCCGGACACGGAAGAGAGAGCGATGAGAGGAATATTTTTAAAACCGGAAATTTTTATTTGTTGTGCAAGATCATATCCGTTTAATCCCGGCATCAGGATATCCAAAATGCACAGATCAAACTTGCTGCCATTTTTTATCGCTTTTTGCAAGGTCGGGATGGTTTCTTCACTCTTATCCAGCGCTGTAACATTCATTCCTGCACTTTGAAGCACTCTTGTCAGAATATCCAGATGGGTCAGGTTGTCATCAACTATAAGAACATTCTTGCCGGACAGATTCACTGACGTAAATTCTATGATTTTTTTATTTTTTTTGTTTTCTGCTTTTTTCAGCCAGGTTGTGAAGTGAAATATGCTCCCTTTGTTAATTTCACTTTCAACCCAGGTGTCTCCCTGCATCAGATTTGACATTTTTTTGCATATCGAAAGGCCAAGTCCGGTTCCGCCGTATTTTCTTGTGGTTGAACCATCTGCCTGCTGAAAAGGCGTAAAAATAGAATCCAGTTTATCACTCTCAATACCAATACCCGTATCCCTTATTCTTGTATGGACCATGATTTTGTCATTTTCTTCTTGTTCAACATCAATGGAGAGTTCTATCTCTCCGAATTTGGTAAACTTGGGCGCATTACCCATTAGATTTGTCAAAACCTGCCTTATTCGAAGAGGGTCCCCCTTGACTCGCGCTGGCAGGTTTTCATCAATCCGGCATAAAATTTCAATCGGTTTTGATTCTATTTTCGGGCGTACTATTTCACAAACATCATAAGCAAGAAGCTCAAGGTCAAAGTCTATTTCTTCAAAATCAAGTTCATCTGCTTCTATTTTGGAAAAATCGAGGATGTCGTTAATCAAAAGAAGCAATGCATCCCCGCTTCTTTTGATAGTCATTACAAAATCAGTCTGCTCTTCATCAAGATCAGTATCCAGAAGCATGTCTGCAAAACCTATAACTCCATTCATCGGAGTACGGATTTCATGGCTCATATTGGCCAGGAACTGGCTTTTGGACTTTTCTGCCATATTAGCTGCGAGTGCCAGCTCTTTAGCCCGCTCGACAGCCTCCTGCAGCTCTATAGTCCTTTGATTGATTTTTTTTTCTAAAAGAAGGTTTTGGTCATGAATTAAATTATAAAATTCAATACTCTCCAGTGCATTGGCAGTGTTAAGCAAAATCAAAGACAAAAGATTTATGGAACCATCCGGTATTTTAAGTTTGTTATTCGGCACCAACCCGACAAACATGCCTCTTATTCCTGAATAAGTGGCTATTGGATGCAGTAAAAATTTTCTGGTCTGATTTTTGGATAAAATAAAAATTCCTTTTTTTTCCCGCAGTGCCCATGCAAAAAAACCTTCGTCGGTCATAAATTTTACTTCATTTTCAATATACTCTTTAAACTGTTCTTGCCCGCACTGTTTTAATGTAAAATCTGCATTTTCCTCATTTATAAGATATAAAGCGCAAGCCTCAAATTTAATAAGCTTGTTAACCCGTTCTTCAGTATCCTTTAAAATCCGGACAGGATCATCCTGTTTATTGATATTTTTCTGAAAATCTCCCAATGTCAGCACCATTTCAAGGGAGTTATTTATAAAACGAAGGCTATTCTCTAAATATTCAAAACGGGAATAAATTTTTTTTGTTTTCATATTATCATTCATATTGTTCTCATTCCGTCAAAAAAGACACAAAAGAAGTAAACTGATGAGTTGCCTGGTTAACTATCATTTCGAGAATACCGGGTGAAAAACTGATATTGTTCAGAGCTTTCTCATCAAGATGCGGTACAAATCTTTCTCCGCTGCTGCCAAGCCCCAAAGCGTTTGCAATTATATCCGCCAAATGAATAATAGACGGCCAAACAGGTTCCCGTGCTTTGGAAGGATTATGATGATAAAATACGCTGTGTACTAATGTTTCAGGAAGATTCCATTTGTTAAGTAAAATTTTGCCGACATCGGTATGTTTGCATCCAAGCCAGTTTTTTTCTTCCTGATGAAGAAGTTTATCTCCGCCGGCACATTGACTGAAAAGCATTGCTGCCTGATCCGAAAAATCTTTATAAATGACCACTCTGCCGATGTCATGGAGCAAACCTGCAACAAAAAGCTGTTCTGTTTGCGGGATATTATTATGAGCGGCTATAATTCTGGCCAGCAGACCGCATGCCAGGCTATGTTTCAAAAATAGCTGCATATCTGCTATTTCTTCGGGAATACCTTTAAAAACAGAGATAGTGCTAATGCCGATTGCAAGACTGGCGATTTCTTTTGTGCCGATCACTGCCACAGCCCTGGATACACTGTCTATTCTGGAATGAAAGCTATAAAAGGATGAGTTAACAATTTTTAATAATTTTGCCGTCAAAGTCGGGCTTTTATTCACCACTGTTGCAATATCTTCAGCCGAGCTTTGGGGGTTATTGATAACCTCATTCAGCTCGGAAACTATGGTGGAAATTTCCGGGAGTTTAATCTCCTTTTTTGATAATTCGTTTCTCAGATTTATTTTTGCAACATTATTTTGATCGTTTGTTTCGGCAATTTTGACACTTCTGGGGGGCTTAAAATTATCGGCATGAAATCTGTGTAATACGGAAAGCCTGAACAATTCTTTCATAAATGGATGGCTCAGACCTGCATGCTGAAAAATATTTTTTACATTTTTTGCCGCCCTTTCAAACAGTTCAAAATTTATACCGATTTTATCATCTTCTTCGTCATCGGCTTCACCGGAAATGCAAACCGATGCTACCCCCCATTTTTTTAAAATGTTGATATGGCTGGATTTAATTTCGGTTCCCTCACCTAAAAGAAGTCTCCCGTTGATATCTCTGGCTTCCTCAAATAAGACCATCCCTTTTTTTAATTGATCCAAGGATACTCTTTGCATTATAGCTCCGAATTATATATAATTATTTAATATTATTGAAAAATAAGTGTATTTTTATAGAATAGATTATTCTCTTGTAATTGTACAAGGGCTTAGGAACGTTCCTGTTCCTGTTCCTAATTCTTTATTATCTGCATTTTGTTTTAAAAACTTTAATAATTTTATGCAAATTTGTTGCCTGTTTGTGGAAGTTATTTTATTTTTATCAATCAAGGCTTTACAGCTATTCTTAAATCTAATACCATAATATTCGTACAAAGAGTAGATGCAGTTTTTTGAATTAGCGCCATAATTATTAATGCTATATTTTTTGAAACTGAAAGGAGCAATAGTATGGAAGTAACAAAAAAACTTGCGGAATTTATTCATGATACTAATTTTCATGATATCCCTGAAAATATTGTCGCAAAGAGCAAGGAGTGTTTTCTGGACTGGCACGGAGTTGCACTGGCAGGAACCACAGAAGAGTCCGCCAGAATAATTTTGGAGTATGTTAAGGAAGCCGGCGGAAAATCACAGGCAAGCGTGTTAGGGTCAAATTTCAAAACAAATGTTTCAAATGCAGCACTTGCCAACGGTATCCTCGGACATGCGCTCGATTTTGATGATTATCATGATGATACGGTTATTCATGCTACAGCCGTCTGCCTGCCTGCGATATTAGCCGTAGCGGAAAGCATTAACTCAAGCGGGGAAGATGTTCTAACAGCTTTAATCTTAGGCATAGATGTATGTATACGAATAGGCCTTGGTCTGGGTGAGTATCATTACCAGAGAGGCTGGCACACCACTTCAACAGCAGGAATATTCGGCGCAACAGCGGGAGTAGCCAAGATTTTAAATCTTGAAACAGACAAGATTATTACAGCCCTTGGAATATGCGGTACTCAGGCCAGCGGGTTAAGGCAGGTGTTCGGCACCATGTCAAAACCGTTTCATGCTGGTAAAGTATCAATGGAAGGCGTAATATCCGCATTATTATCTCAAAAAGGTTTTACATCTGCCCAGCAAATAGTGGAAGGTGAATTGGGTCTGCTTGAAGTTCTTACAGATACTCCGGACGAAGAGATAATTCTGGATCAGCTCGGATCAAAATATTATATTAACAATTTGAGTATTAAGCCCTACCCCACCTGAGCCTGAACGCATTCGACGATGAATCTCCTGGAGGAGATCAGAGCCAAGTATCAACCGAATATCGAAGATGTTGAAAGAATAGATTTGGAAATAGGGCCAGTTGCATCAACTGCGGCATCTTTAAAAGAACCGGTCAAGGGTGTGGAAGGAAAGTTTAGTGTATGGTTTTTGGCTTCAGTTGCTTTGGCTGAAGGGAATATTACAGTCGATACATTTACAGATGAAAAAGTAAATGATCCAAGGTTGATTGCTTTAAGAAAAAAAATTCATACATCTCTTGCCCCCAGAATTAAGTTTGGAGCAAAATTATTAATTAAAATGAAAGACGGTACTGAATATAACGATTTTTTGGCAGTGCCGAAAGGTGATCCTGCAAATCCTTTAACTTTTGAAGAACTTATAGCCAAATATAAAAATTCGGCAATTCTCTCTATTCCGAAAAAAAATATTGACCTGTTAATAGAAAAGATCAAAAC
>JAGGWL010000271.1 GCA_021157555.1 Deltaproteobacteria bacterium
AAATTGTATTGATATCATATTAATATTTAATTTGCAATACATTTAGGGAGAAGGAATAAAAATCTGGTATCCTTTATTTGTCAATTAACACTTTTCAGGCGTTGGTTCTTGCCTGCTTCCCACGCTGGAGAATAAGAGCGAGAAAAAAAAGGAATATGTCCTGCCTAAATAAACTCTTTTAGCGTTCACAGTTGACAACGCTGTTTATTTTGCTTAGGAATGAGGAGTAACTAATTTACTAACGCAGATATTTTTTCTCTATGTTCTCTGCAGTAAATCTTTCATGTTTTGTTGTGCCCGCCAGGGCATGTGGGTTCTTAGGATACTATAATAGAAACAATTATCTAAAAAGGAGATAGATTAAATGGCACAACTTATTGCTGACAGACGTGATGTTGATTTTGTAATACATGAACAGCTCGGAATGGTTGAACATAAATTATTTGAAGAATTCAATAAAAAAACAATAGATCTGATTATTTCCGAAGCAAGAAACCTGGCTATAAAAGAAATTCTTCCTACCTTTAAAGATGGGGATGAAATCGGATGCAAACTGGAAAATGGAAAGGTTACGGTTCCGGAATCCTTTCAACAGGCCTGGAAAATATATTGTGAAGGTGAATGGCTGGCCATGTGTGATTCTCCTGAGGTTGGCGGTCAGGGAATGCCAAAACTTATCGGGGCTGCTGCTCTGGAATATATGGTGGGTGCCAACTCTGCATTTATGCTCTACTACGGAATGACCCACGGTGCAGCCAAGCTGGTGGAAGCCTTTGGTAATGAAGAACAAAAAAAGCTTTATATGAAAAAAATGTTTGCAGGCGAATGGGGCGGCACCATGCTCTTAACTGAATCTGAAGCAGGTTCTGATGTCGGGGCGCTTACTACCTCGGCAATAAAAAAAGAAGACGGCACCTATTCCATTCAGGGAGCAAAAATATTTATATCTTCTGGAGATCATGATCTATGCGATAACATTATTCATCCGGTATTGGCAAGAATTGAAGGTGCTCCTGAAGGGACCAAAGGAATCTCTTTATTCCTTGTTCCCAAATATCATGTCAATGAAGACGGCAGCCTGGGCGAATTCAATAATGTCGTGTGCACAGGTCTGGAACATAAAATGGGAATTCACGGCAATTCTACAGCTTCCCTTTCTTTGGGAGAAAAAGGAGAATGTATAGGCACACTTCTTGGAAAAGAGAACAAAGGTATGCCTGAAATGTTTCAGATGATGAATGAATCCCGTGCATTTGTAGGCATGCAGGGGTTTGCGGTGGCTTCTGCTTCTTATATGTATGCTCTTGATTATGCCAGGAACAGGATTCAGGGAAAACATCTTCTCGCCGGAAAAGACCCTGAAGCAAAAAATGTTCCCATCATCCAGCATCCGGATGTAAAACGCCAGCTTCTTAATATGAAAGTATATACCGAAGGGATGCGATCTTTGATCTACTATTATGGTAAATGCTCTGATATTGTCCATACCACAGAGGATGAACAACTCAAAGCAGACACCAGCGCATTGATTGAAGTATTGACCCCTATTGTCAAAGGATATATTACAGATAAGTCTCTGGAAGTATGTTCCCATGGTGTGCAGGTCTATGGTGGTTACGGTTATGTTAGTGAATTCCCTGTTGAACAGTTGATGAGGGATTCAAGAATTTTCATGATTTATGAAGGCACCAATGGTATTCAGGCCATGGATCTTATCGGCAGAAAACTTTCCATGAATAAAGGTGCAAGCTTTAAATATTTTATTGACAAGATAAAAAAGACGATTGAGCAGGCAAGAGGGATTGAAGGCGTTAAAGAATTGGCTGAAAAACTTAACCATGCCGTATCAAGGCTTGAAGCCCTTGCTCTGGAAATTGGGCAGAGAGCCAAGTCTGAAAAAGCGTTTAATGCTTATTCCTTTGCTCATCCTTTCCTTGAAGTAACAGGGGATATTACCTTTGCATGGATGCATCTATGGCGGGCATCTGTTGCCGCACCCAAGCTTGCTAAAAAAGCAGGAAGTTTGGATAAGGAAGCCGTTTCAGCAAAGGCTGCGAAGAATAAAGATGTTGCCTTTTATGCAGGCCAGATAGCATCAGCCAAATTCTTTATCAATACACTTCTTCCGTCAACTTATGGTAAAATGGATGCAATTTCGGAAGGTGATTCCTGTGTAGAAGATATTCTGGACGTATCTTTTGGATCAAAATAAATAGTTTGCAGGGGCGGTTCGCAAACCGCCCCTGCAAATACGCCCCCTCCTGTTGTTAAGATGTTACCTGATCTGATGATATAAATTTCCACCTGAATAGTTTGAACTACAAAATGATGAAATTGATCTCATATTATCCCGAAGAGATTAGGTCGTATAGCCGGTGGTTTTAACCACCGGTAAAATAGACAAGGACAATTCCATTATCTGAAAATTTATAAGAATTTTTTTAAAAAATATTTTTAGAGAGGTCGGAAATGATTACAAGAAAGCAATATCTAAAAACAAGGCCGATATGCAAAGTAACTTTAAAACTTAACAAAAAAGATGTGGATGTAAATAAAACGATTCATCTTGTGGGAGAATTTAACAGTTGGAACACTTCCTCTATTGCCATGAAGGGACTAAAAAATGGTTCATACACGGCGACACTTGACCTTGAACCGGATAGAGAATATCAGTTCCGTTATCTCGTTGACGAGAGCAGATGGGAAAATGACAAGGATGCTGATAAATACGTTTATTCAGAGTATGCTAATTGCAATAATTCGGTTATAATTCTATAGGATTAATGAGGTAATTCAAATGCAGACTTTTCAGGTATTTCCCAATATTCCCAAAAATCTCTCCTTTCTTGAAGAGCTGTCCCGAAACACATGGTGGTGCTGGCATCCGGAAGCAGAGAATCTTTTTAACAGGATTAATCCACAACTCTGGGAGAAAGTACAACACAATCCAATTACTTTTTTAACCCTGATTCCGCAAAAACAGCTTGAATCGCTTGTTGTTGACAAGGGTTTTCTCTCTCATATGGAACGAATTCAGGATCAATTCGAGGCAATGAAAAAAATTCCTGTGGACAGAGCCCCTTTTTCTTTTAAAGAGCAGGAGACGATTGTATATTTTTCCATGGAATTCGGACTTCATGAGAGCATACCTCTTTTTTCCGGCGGGCTTGGCATTCTTTCAGGAGATCATCTGAAA
>JAGGWL010000231.1 GCA_021157555.1 Deltaproteobacteria bacterium
GCCAAATTTAAAAACGAGGATAAAATAACAGAGGAGATTTAGAATGGATATTAAAGGTAGTGTTGCAGTTATTACCGGAGGAGCTTCGGGTTTGGGTGAGGCCACTCTCCGGTCATTTGTTAATAATAGAGCTAAAGTAGCAATTTTGGATTTTGATGATAAAAGAGGCTCTCAAATAGCAGATGAACTTGGAGATGCAGTTGTTTTTTGTAAAACTGATGTTTCTGATGAAAAATCGGTTCAAAATGCAATCAATAAAACTGTAGAAAATTTTGGTGGAATTCAAATAGCTGTTAATTGTGCTGGAGTGGGCCCCGCAGCTAAAGTTTTAAGCAAAAACGGTCCTCTGTCAATTTCTGATTTTAATAGAACAATACAGATTAATCTGATTGGCACCATGAATGTTATACGTCTGGCTGCCGAACAGATGATGAAGACCACACCCAATGCAGATGGTGAAAAAGGCGTAGTGATCAATACCGCCTCAGTGGCTGCATTTGAAGGTCAGATCGGTCAAGCTGCCTACACTGCTTCCAAAGCCGGCGTAGTTGGAATGACCTTGCCTATTGCCCGTGAATTTGCTGATTACGGTATCCGGGTTCTGACCATTGCCCCTGGGCTGTTTGAAACTCCGATGCTTGCCGGCCTGCCGGAAAAAGCTCAGAAGGCTCTTGCAAATATGGTTCCTTTTCCGAAACGACTTGGTAAACCTTCTGAATATGCTATGCTTGCTAAACATATCGTTGAAAATCCAGTTTTGAATGGTGAAACCATCAGGTTGGATTCTGCCATTCGGATGGCGGGAAAATAGTACTTGAACGAAAAGGCTATTAATCAATATAAACACAATCTGTTATTGTGTATTTAAATAAGAAACGAGAACGAAATAATTATTTAAAAGGAGAATAAAATGAGGGAAGTGGCAATTTTAGGTGTAGCCATGACCAAATTCGGAAATTCTGAAAAGACAAATATTGAAATGTTTGCCGAAGCAGGTCTGGGAGCTATTAAAAATTCTAACATTGAGGCCAAGGATCTTGAAGCCTTATTTTTCGGAAACTGTTTGGGAACATTTGAAGAGGGACAGATGCATATGGCCCCCTTTGCACATTCTGTTTTAGGAATGCCAATGTCCTCCCCAGCCACCAGATTTGAAGGAGCTTGCGCCACTGCTACAGTAGCTATTCGCCATGCATCCTTGCTGGTAGGTGCAGGAGTATATGACATGGTAATTGCAGGAGGTGCTGAAAGAACTACAGCCATGGGAACTCCTCTGGCAACCCGAACATTTGCCATGGGATGCCATGCTCAATATGAAAGTCCCCTTGGGATTACATTCCCTGGAGTTTTTGGAATGGCAGCACATATGTATGCTAAAAAATATAATATTCCACTAAAAGAGTTAAAAAGAAATATGGCTGAAGTGGCTGTTAAAAATCATTTTCACGGAGCGAAAAACCCAAAAGCTCATTTTCAAAAGGAAATCACTGTAGAGAAAGTTCTTTCAGGTGGAATGGTTGCTGACCCATTGCAACTGCTTGATTGCTGTCCTTTTTCAGATGGCAGTGCAGCGGTAGTTATTACTTCGGCAGATAAAGCCAAACAACTTGTGGATAAACCCATTTATATTGCTGGAACAGGGCAGGCTTCTGCCGGTCCTTTATACTTGCAGCAGGATTTAACCCGGGTTAAAGCAAGAGAAATATCAATAAAAAAAGCTTATAAACAGGCCGGCATTGCTCCCAAGGATGTTGATTTGTGTGAATTGCACGACTGCTTTACTATCGCTGAAATTCTGGCTCTTGAAAGTATGGGCTTTTATGAATTCGGCAAGGCATATGACTCGGCAGCCAAGGGAGAAACCAGACTTGGTGGAAAAATGATAGTCAATCCTTCTGGTGGTCTAAAAGCCAAAGGCCATCCTATCGGGGCCACAGGTGCTGCCCAGGTTACAGAAGTAGTGGAACAATTAAGGGGAGAATCCGGTTCAAGGCAGGTAGAAGGTGCTAAAATAGGGGTGGTAGATACTCTGGGTGGCGATTATGGAACTGTTTGTAATATTATTTTAAGGAGCTAAACCATGAATGAAGAATGCACTTTTGAAGATTACCAAAAAAGTATGGCAGACAATAAAATTTTAGGGGTTCTATGTGCTGACTGTAATACTATTACGGCACCTCCGCAAGCTGTATGCCGCAAATGCAGCAGTCCAAATCTTTCACCCAAAGAGCTTGGTAAAAATGCAACTCTCCAAACTTTTACTGTAATTAGAGTTGCCCCGGATGGAATGAATCCTCCTTATATTGTAGCTCTTGCGGAAACCGATGATGGCCCATGGGTGATTGGCAATCTGATTGGGGTTGATCCGGACAAAACTGATCTGGAGCTTATTGGAAAAAGAGTCACCATGTCCAGCCAGCATACCAAAGGTAATCTTTATTCTCTTGCTGATTTTCATACCCTGACCTTTAGTTTGCAATAATCATTATTTTTTGCTCGCTTCCAAGTCTTGTTTGGAAACGAGCAAAAAAAAGCACACGAAATTTTTATATAAAACCTTCAGCCTTATTCAGCATGGAGGAGCATTTGTTTTTCTTTATTAAAATTATTTGTGTTAATTATAAAAAGGGTAATCCCGATCAGCATGACAACAGCACCCAGAGTGAAAGCCTGACTTAGCTGAAAATATTCCATCATCAAACCTGCGAGAAATGCTCCTGCCAGCATACCGGAACTGTGCGCCATGGTTACCAGACCCATAACCGAGCCCATTGAACGAAGCCTTCCCCCTTTGATGACTATCATTGCCATCAATGCCGGCATGGAGATCCCACCGCCAAGACCGAAAAGTGCATTAGCAATAAAAAGACCGCTGAACCCATTTGCCCAGGTAAAGGAGAAGAGACCATAGATGCTGATAATCCCTCCGATAAAAATCATAATTTTTTTATTTATTCTGTCTGCAAGATAGCCCATGGGGATATGCATCACTCCGCTGGTCATCACTCCTATCATCACCAGAATTCCTATTAATGAAGTGGAGAGCGAAAATTTGGAATCTGCAAAAATAGGAAGAAATCCCCATATAATTCCAATACAGGTTGTATAACAAAATCTAAAAAAAGCGAGTCCGATAATATCCTGATCTTTAAGAAGAAGCTTCCATTTTATCGGTTTTTTTATCTGGCAGATGATTTTTTCTGATTTTACAGGCGGAAGCAGAAAAAGACTTAAAAAGAATCCTGTAAGGGCAAGTAAACCCATGCAGATAAAAGCGCCATTAATAGTAAAAGCGTCATTAACTGTACCTCCTATTAAAGGCCCGATACTGAGACCGATAAATACCGACATGTTAAATAATCCCATGACCCAGCCTTCTTTGCCTTCAGGTGTAATGTCACCCACATACGCCTGGGTTACAGGCATTATCATTGCTGACCCTATACCTTGCAAAATGCGTACAAAAATAAGTGCGTTTATGCTGTTTGCAAACAAGAATGCTACGGAGACCAGAGCATAGGCCAGGAGACCTGATACAATAATATTTTTGCGTCCTTTTTTATCGGACAGTCTGCCAAAAAATGGGAGCAGGAGAGTTCTCGAAAATGAGAATGCGCCGAATATAGCCGCTATGTAAAAACCTCCTGCGCCATGGTTATGAGCGTATATCGGCAGCAGCGGGACAACAATCCCTACTCCTGTTACAGACGCAAAGATTGAGCAAAAAAGGGTGCAAAAAATTTTTTTATCAAGATTAATCATTTAAAGTGTTCTTTGGGAGGATTAAAATAACCATATTTTAAATCGGGAAACCTTTTTTTAATTCTGCTTAACAAGGTTTTAACGCCGGCGGGCATGCTATGAGGTGAAGTGCTATGCATCCTTTCCACGTATCTGATCGGATCAAAGTTAAGATTTCGCCATTGTATCATGTTAACCGGATATTGTTCCATAAATCCGGTCAGGGCTTCCAGTTCTTCCGGAGTATCTGTAAAACCAGGGCAGTTTAAATAGTTAAGAGATATAAATTTCCCTTTTTTCAGGACTATATCCATACTCTTTTTTACATCTGAAAAAGAATAATCAACTGGCCGGAAATAAGCTGTATAGCATTTTGGTTGAAAACTGTTAATACTGATGCGTATACTATCAAGACCTGCGTTTATAAGCCGCTTAACAGCATCCGGTTTGCTTCCGTTTGTATTTACGTTGATTGTACCTTTTGTGGTGCTTGAACGGATTATTTTTATAGCCTCTTCGATTACATCGGCAACCATAAGTGGATCACCTTCACAGCCTTGACCAAAGCTGACAATACTATTGTTGACACGATTAATATGTGTAATGGCTATTTCTGCTATTTCCTCTGGTGAAGGGGTGAAGGCTATCCGGTCCTGGCTGCATGGAACATGGCTGTTTTTTTGTAAAGAAAGGCATCCCAAACATCTGGCGTTGCAATATTGAGAAGTCGGCAAAGGTGCTTCAAAGCGGCTTAAAAAAAAATTTTTACCGGCCGGGCATCCATACTCCAGGGCGCATTTTTCAAGATGCTTGCGTAACCTGTTGGCAGGCATCTTTTTTCTCATTTTTTTGACTCCACTGACCACATCCTCATACTTCATTAACCTGAGGTCCTGACGTTTTTCGCTATCTACAAGAATAGCCGCAGACCTGAAAGCGTCTTTGCTCCAGCCGGCCGCTCCGTATGAAAAAAGGGGCAGGTAGTCGGCGGATTTATTCTCCTGATAAGCGCTAACATAGGATATTACATATCCTGGAGAGTTAAATGCTGCCACTGGGAATAGCGGTTTGCCTGGTTCAAAGGGGTTTTCATGCAGTGTTTCAAGCCTTTTTTTGCTGATATTATACAGGACAGGCTTTCTGTCAGGAAGCAGCATAAGTTCGCTGCCATAAGGCATCTTAATGGTATTGTTTGTATCCAGCGGAACAAATGATGAACCTGCCATTCCGACTGCTGCATAACCTTCAAGATCGAAAATTTCACCATTCTGATTAGCCACAATGGCAGTTATAAGTTTGTTTTCTCTATTTTTTGTTTTTATAATACTTTTTGCCCTTATTCCTTATCAAGGTTTGAATTTTAATATAATATCATCTTTGCCGATCATACCTAATTCGCGCCTAACCACAGCCTCAATATAATCCTGATCATGCTTTAAACGTTCAATTTCGCGATACAAAGCCAGATTATGGCTTTGTATTATATTATTTTTTTTAATAATCATGACCCGTTTTTTTTTGGCCAGGTTCAATTCAAGGAAACCGTTACTTCCAAATATGGCAGACAGTAGCAATGCAATGAGAAAGCAGATTATTACAGGCACAAAGATTTTTTTTGATCCGTTCAATTTTTTCATATTATGAACGATTTAACATCTGTTTTATCCATTTTTATTAGCATGGGTAATCAATGGCTTATGCCCTTTTTCTTTAAAGCTGAAAATAATTTTTTCTGCTTTATCAAAAGGAACAGTTATAAAAGAAAATTTGTCCATGACCTGTATATCACTGATCTGTTTTGACTTAACTGAGACTTTGCTCATAATCAGCGCAACAAGTTTTTTGGCATTAATCTTGTCTTTCTTGCCAATTGCGGCAAAAAGTCTTGTTTTACCGTGTGTATCAAGTCTCTTTTCTTTTGTACCACCATACTCTTTTATTTTACCATAAACATCGGGATTGAGTTCTTCTTCAAAACAATAGTTAAGTATAGAAGCCAATATTTCTGTTGGATTATTATCCCCAAGCATTTTTTTAGCCCAGTTGTAATATTTGGTATCAACCTTATTTTCAAGAATTGTAGTCAGCTCATCATATATCTTTTTTTCTTTGGCTTTGATAATATCTTGTACTTTTGGTAATTTTGATTTTTTAATATTAGTTTTGGCTATCCGCTGTATGAACATCAGGCGCTTATGCTCACTATGCGTAATAAACGTAATAGCGGTGCCCTCATTCCCGGCCCTTCCTGTGCGGCCTATTCTATGAACATACGACTCCGGTTCCTGAGGTAGTGAATAGTTTATAACGTGGCTGAGGTTGTTAACATCAATTCCACGTGCTGCAACATCTGTTGCTACAAGAATATTGACTCTTTGTTTCTTGAATTTTCCTAAAGTTCTTTCTCTTTGCGCCTGTGAAATATCTCCATGTATAGATTCTGCCTCATATCCTCTATCTACTAAATGGGATGCAACAGAATCAACATCATTCTTTGTTCTGCAAAAAATTAAACCGTAAAAATCATCTTCAATATCAATTATCCTGCATAGTGCCTCAAATTTGTCAGAGGCTTTTACCTCAAAGTATATTTGCTCCGTCAGATTAGGTGTCATTTGTTTTTTCTTAACTGCAAGCAGCTCATAACCGTCCATGTATTTGTGTGCAAGATCCTTGATTCTTCCCGGTATTGTTGCAGAAAATAATAACGTTTTTTTGACAGGATTTGTATGCTTCATTATTTCTTCCATATCTTCGATAAATCCCATATTTAGCATTTCATCTGCTTCATCAAGTATCAGGTGCTGAATTTTTCCAAGCTTTAGAGTTTTTCTTTTAATATGATCAATGACTCTGCCAGGAGATCCAACTACAATATGCACACCTTTTTTCAGTCTGCTCAACTGCTGAATAATAGATTGGCCGCCATATATTGGTACTATTTTGATATTCTTCTTCCCTTTGAGTGAATTGATCTCTTCTGATACCTGAATAGCCAACTCTCGTGTAGGAACCAAAATTAGTGCCTGAACTGTTTTGGAATCCGGGTTAATCATTTCTATCAAAGGTAATCCAAATGCTGCTGTTTTGCCTGTACCTGTTTGGGCCTGTGCTATGATATTTGTATCATTTCTTAGCATTACAGGAATAGTCATAGCCTGAATTTCGGTTGGCTCTTCAAAACCCTTTTCATTAATTGCGTCCAGTGTTTTTGCTGAAAGTCCAAAATCATTAAATGTTTTTTTGTTTGTCATTCTTTCTCTCTTTATTAATTATTATCTATTTTCTTTAACAAATACAAAGATACATTATCAAAGTATTAGCAGAAGAGCATTAGATTTTTTTATTTCGTTTAATTTTTTTTATATCTTTGTGCTGCTATTTCGAATACGGAAGCAAGCTCCGGGCTTTTAAATAAAAAAGATAACAACCCGTAAACAATGCTGCCCATTGTCACAGATATTGCTATTCCTGCCAGAAGTTCTGTTAATGTACTGTTTTGGGCGGGTATAATATTGATAGAAACAAACCATACAATCACGCCCATTAATATAGAACAAAAAGTTGTTTTGCAGACTGAAGCAGAAATGCTGTGCCAGCCCAAAGAACCTAATCTTATTTTTAACATCCATAAAAGAAGACCAAGATTCAATATTGATGATAAAGATGTAGCCAGTGCAAGACCCCCATGTCCAAGAGGACCCATTAAAATGATACCTGAAATAATATTAGCAATAATAGAATAAACAGCCATTTTTGCAGGGGTTTTTGTATCCTGCAAAGCATAAAATGTGGCAACTACAATTCTTACTGCAGAAAATGCCCATAACCCGATAGAATAACATAAAAGAGCAAAAGCAGTTAATCGGACCGCCTCATAGCTGAAAGCTCCTCTTTTAAAGAGCAGTGCCACTATGGGCTCTCTCAGAACAATAAGACCGACCATGGAAGGAATTGTTATAAATAGTACCAATTTCATGGCAAAGGTAAATGTTTTTTTAAGAGCATCCATATCATTTGCAGCAGCCTGCCTGGAAAGACTGGGCAACACGGCAGTAGCAGTGGCGATTGCAAAAATTCCGAGTGGAAATTGTACCAGTCGATCGGCATAATAGAGATAGGATACGCTCCCTTCTGGCAGCAGGGAAGCAAAAAGGGTTCCAATAAGAATGTTAATCTGATAAACTGCTGCACCAAAAATGGCAGGTATCATTAGCCGACCGATTTTTTTAAGCTCGGGATGAAAAAATGGAGTTTTTTTCCAGAAATAAAATTTTTTTTTTATAAGAAACGGAATCTGAAGGGCTAACTGAAGAATTCCTCCTGCGATTACTCCTATGGCAAGTCCGACTATCGGATTTTCCAAGTGTGGTGAAATTATAAAAACAGAACATATCATTGCAAGATTTAAAAAAACAGGGGCCAGGGCCGGGGCCATGAAATGGCCAAGCACATTTAGGATCCCCATTGCAAGAGCAACCAGGCCGATAAAAAAAATATAAGGAAACATTATCCGTGTAAGCAGAATGGTGATAGAGAGCTTTTCAGGAGAATGGATAAATCCTGGTGCTATAACACGTATGATTATGGGAGAAAGCAATATTCCGGCCATAGCAGTGAAAGCCAGTATAATAGAAAGGAGTATTATAGCTGATCTTGCCATTTTAAATGCTTCGTCTCTGCCCCTGTTAGCAAGATACTCACTGAATACAGGGATAAATGCTATACTTAATGACCCTTCTGCGAAAAGCCTTCTTAGAAGATTCGGTATTCTAAAAGCCACAAAAAAAGCATCTGAACTAAGGCCTGCGCCAAAAAAAAATGCTATTACAACATCTCGGACAAACCCTAAAATCCGGCTTAGCAATGTAGCTCCACCTACAACACCGGCTGCTTTGGCAACTTTTCTGTTTTCAGAAACAGGCTGCAATGAAGAATCTGTTTTTTTCATAAATATGTATTTGCCTGTTCTGCCTCGTAAAACTTATCGTATGAGCCAATTTCAAAACGCCCCCTTTTGCCCGATCTCTGCGTCAGTAAACCTGATCTTAAAAAGGGTTTAATCCTCGAAATACTTAATGTATTCCTGTGGTTAAAATTTTTGTCTTCCTTGACCTCGAACAAAATTGAACATTTTGAAAC
>JAGGWL010000336.1 GCA_021157555.1 Deltaproteobacteria bacterium
GGTGGACAATAATCTTAACAGGAATGGATAAATGATGATGGAATCAGAAGATAGAGAAAGTACGGCCTCCTCCGGCATATTGGAGCGTATCAAAAAGAACAGCCTGGTTCAGGGATGGCTGGTTCTTCTTCTTGCCCTTTGCTTTGGATCTGCACTTGCAAGTGTTCAACTCTCGTTAGGGCCAAAAATTGAGATGAACAAATTAAACGAAACACTTGACAAAGTGCCGGAACTTGTTCTTGGGGCTGCTCGATCAAATGAACTGGAAGCAAAAAATCAAAAGCTTGATATAGAAGCCATGATCATAAATGTTGATAAAAACAATAAAAATATATCATATAATGTTTATAAAACAACATATAACGGAAAAATAATCGGATGGGTTGCCAAAACCAAAGGACAGGGATATGCCGGCAATATTGAACTGCTGGTAGGTCTTGATTCCGGGATGGAATCTATTACAGGGCTTTTTATTCTTGACCAGAAAGAGACTCCAGGTCTCGGGAATAAGATTGTAACAGAAAAATGGCGTAAACAGTTCATAAATAAACCGACTAAAAAACAATTGATAGTAGTTAAAGACGGAGCCGATGCTTTAAATGAAATTGATGCCATAACCGGTGCCACAATTTCATCCAGAAGTGTAAGCGATATACTGAATACAGCTATCACTGATCTTAAGGGGCAATTGATCTCCGGATAAGGGAATCTGTAAGTTCCCTAATGTTCGAACCGACAAAAAGGAAATTTTTATGGCCGATCAACCCACAGCAACAGAGAGGTTTATTCAGGGTATTCTACCTGAGAATCCGGTATACAGGCAAATGCTTGGATTATGCCCTACTCTTGCTATAACTAACAATATGAAAGCCGCCGTTACTATGGCAGCTTCCGTAACATTTGTGCTTTTTTGTGCGAATGTTGTAACAAGTTTAATCAGGAATCTTTTAAAACCTCATCTGCGCATAGTAGTATTTACTTTAACAATTGCTACTTTTGTAACTATTGCAGACAGGCTTTTGGCTGCTTATTTGTACCAAATGAGCAAAATGCTTGGTCCCTATATCCCTCTTATTATTGTTAATTGTATTATTATTTGCCGATGCGAAGTATGTGCTTCAAAACAATCTGTATTTATAGCAGGATCTGATGCACTAGGTCAGTCCCTGGGATTTGCGCTTGCTCTTTCAAGCATTGCGGCTGTACGTGAGATTTTGGGTACAGGTATGTTTTTCGAGTTAAGAGTGCTTCCTGCTGCATGGCCGGATTGGGTTATAATGGCACTGCCACCAGGAGCTTTTTTAACTTTTGGTGTTATGTTGGCTGCAGTTAACTGGATTAGTTCAAAAAAATAAAAAGAATAGAGGTTAAGATATATGAGCTACCTTGCAGATATATTTCTGATTGCTTTAAGCGCCGCCCTGATCAACAATTTTGTACTCTATTATTTTGTTGGCATATGTCCCTTTGTAGGCGTTTCAAAACGAGTGGAAATGGCACTTGGCATGGGGTTTGCTGTAACTTTTGTTATGACCATTGCGGCATTTCTCTGTTGGATCATCACTACTTTTATTCTAATGCCCGGTGCTCCATTATCAAAATGGATTGCAGGTTTTTTTGTGCCTGCCAATGTTGCGGCCGGTATTGATTTGACCATATTAAGTTATATTGTATATATCTTTGCTATTGCTTCATCCGTTCAGTTTGTAGAGATGTATGTGCGCAAATTTTTTCCCGCTCTATACCGTTCTTTTGGCGTATTTCTCCCCTTGATTACCACTAATTGTGCTATTCTTTTTGCCTGCCTGACAATAATGAGCAAGATTGTTGGAGTTGACAATCCGGCCGATGCCTGGGATCTTGGCAGATCTCTGACGCTGGCAATATTTGGAGGAGTAGGCTTTACAATTGCAATTGTGATTATGGGCGGTATACGTGAAGATCTGGAACTTTGTGATATACCTAAGCCATTTCAAGGTGTTGCCATTACATTAATCGTAGGCGGAATCCTTGCAATGGCATTTATGGGATTTACAGGAGTTGATGTTGGTCTGAGAAATGCCATTATGCCTCTGTAGCAAAAGTAGTAAAATCTTTTTGTAATATTAATTTCGTTTGACTTCAAGGAAGGTGAAAGTTTTATGAACATAGTGACCATATTGATTTCTGCCGGTACCTTGCTGGGCCTGGCGGTAATCTTTTCATATATACTTGGATGGGCCAGCAATGCCTTTAAAATTGAGATTGATCCAAGGGCAGAGGCTGCTCTGGAAGTTCTTCCTGGAGCTAATTGTGGTGGCTGCGGTTATGTAGGCTGTGGTGCTTATGCAGCTGCCGTTGCTGCTGAAAAAGCTGCTGTTAATCTATGCAGTGTCGGAGGCCCTAATTGTGCCGCAGAACTTGCTGCGATTATGGGCGTAGAAGTCGGAGAAACTTTTCCTTTACGTGCTGTTGTGCATTGTGGGGCAAATACTGAAGATCGCCTTCAGCGCAACGAATATCGTGGTGAGCAAAAATGTTTTACGGCAAATCTTGTAAACGGCATTCAGGGATGTGTATATGGATGCCTTGGTTTTGGCGATTGTGTGGAAGCTTGTAATTATGATGCAATACAAGTTCTTGATGGTCTTGCTACTGTAGATTATCAAAACTGTATTGGTTGCGGCATGTGTGCAAAAGCCTGCCCGAGAAATATTATCACCATTATTCCCTTTAAAAAAGAATCAATACTCGTTGTGCCATGCTCAAATCATGATGCAGGAAAATTGGTAAAAAGCGTTTGCAACGTGGGTTGTATCGGGTGTAAAGCGTGTACAAAAGTTTCTAAAATATTTTCAGTTATAGATAATCTTGCGGTTATTGATTATGATAAATATCTTGAAGCCGATTCGGAAGAACTTGCCAAAGCGGCTGAAAAATGTCCTGTAAAAATGCTTACCTTTTTAAAAACGAGGATTAAATAACGTACCAGATATAGATGCATAATAGCTTATAAGTTATTTCATTCCTGTTCCCCATATATCGCTGTGGCTAATTCTGGTTTAAAATCTAATCTCCTTTTTTTTATTCTACTAAAATAACGGAGTTTTAAATGAATACCCAACCTCCTTTAATCGGTATAACCATGGGAGATCCTGCGGGTATAGGACCTGAGATCATCCATTCATCCCTGACCAAATCTTCAATTTATGAAATTTGCAGACCGGTTGTTTTTGGTGATGCGAAAATGTTACATGCTGCAAAAAAGTTTACCGGCAGCACTCTTGATATTTCTATTATTGACAAACCTGATAATGGCCTTTTTAAATGCGGAAATATTGATGTTATAAGTTTATCCGAACTTGATCCTGTAAAAATTAATTTAGGCCGTCCTTCTGTAGAAACAGGCAACGCATTGATACTCTATATCAATGCCGCAGTTGAAGCAGCTAAAAAAAAGAAAATATCTGCGATTGTAACATGTCCTGTAAATAAAACAGCAATGCAAATGTCGGGATCAAAGTTTCACGGGCATACCGAGCTCCTTGCGGAGGGAACCGGTGTTATTGACTATGCCATGATGCTTGCCGGAAACAGGCTCCGAGTTGTGCTTGTAACAATTCATATTCCTCTTAAGAATGTTCCATTAACATTGTCATCTGAAAAAATTTTTACAACCATCAGAATAACAGGGCGGTCGTTACAAGAACGTTTTGGAATTAAAAATCCCCGCATAGCCGTTGCAGGTTTAAATCCTCATGCAGGAGAAGGCGGCCTGTTTGGTGATGAGGAAAAAAATATTATTCTGCCTGCTATTGAGGCTGCTTTAAAAGAGGGATTTAATGCAGCAGGCCCATTTCCGCCTGATACTATTTTTTATAATGCAGTACAAGGTGAGTATGATGCAGTTGTATGTATGTATCATGATCAGGGACTTATTCCGTTTAAACTGATACATTTCAAAGACGGGGTCAATACTACATTAGGTCTTCCTATTATAAGAACATCTGTTGATCATGGTACGGCATATGATATAGTCGGAACAGGCAGGGCTGATCCCGGAAGCCTGGTAGCGGCAATTCAAATGGCTGTGCAGCAGGCTGTTCTTCGTACCCCTTCCTAAGTTCCTGCCCAGTTTTGAGTTAAAAAAATGTACTTTTAGTGAGTTGAAAATATCTAAACAAAACTGAAAAACGATATTTCGATATTTTCCTTCAAGTACCAAATAGTAAATATAATGAGAGGAGGTTATAACAATGGGATATTTAAAGCAAAAACAAATAGATTTAGAAAAATATCTTTCTGGTACAGATGCTTTACCTGCTTTAAATGGCGGGTATCTCTACATTTATAAAAACAAAAAGTTATTACATATCGCTAGTATACCGTCTCCAAATTTACTTGGTGATAATTACCGTCAAAGTCTTGTTGAAAACGATGAATATTTTAGTGATGAGGATGGAAACGAGTTTACGATAGATATATTATCATCAAATGTTGGCGTTGATTGGCATTTAACTTTTTATCCGGATGATGAAAATATAATCAAAAGTATACGATATAAAGTTAAACAAAATGAATTTTAGGATATTCTATGAAAACAATATATTTTAAACAATTTAAAAATAATATAGAATATATTCAAAATTCAATAAAATGTGATTATTCTTTTAAATTATTTTATGCAAATCTTGTTACGGTTATGGAAAGTTATCTGTCTGATATCTTTGTTGAAATAGTATCAACTAATTTAAATTTAATGAAAAAATTAACAAAAAGTAATAAGTATAAG
>JAGGWL010000183.1 GCA_021157555.1 Deltaproteobacteria bacterium
ATTTTATACCGATTACAACAAAAGATTCCTTTAATTTCTCATGCAATGACGACCTCGCATGCTTTAATCAATGCTGTCGAGATCTTAATCAGTTTTTAACACCATACGATATCCTTCGCATAAAAAACAATCTTGATATGCAGTCCGATATATTTTTGGAAAAATATACTTCAGAGCATTTTGGCCCGGAAACCGGCCTGCCTGTTATTTCGCTGAAAGCCGATCCTGCTGATGAGTTGAAGTGTCCCTTTCTCATGTCCGACGGTTGCAGTATTTACATTGATAGACCTTCTTCATGCAGGATGTATCCTCTTGCACGAGGTCTTGCACGATCAAGAGAAACCGGTGTATTAACCGAGCATTATATGATTTTAAAAGAGGAGCATTGCAAAGGTTTTCAGAACGGTCAGGCATGGACTGTGGAGCAATGGATTGCAGAGCAGGGATGTTCTGTTTATAACCGGATGAATGATATGCTTCTTGAAATTATCAGCATGAAAAATCGTTTAATGCCCGGTTCGCTTGATATAAAATCGAGACTGATTTTCCATACTGCCTGTTATGATCTTGATGTTTTCAGGAAGCATATACTGGAAAATGGTATTATGGATCATCTAAATTTGAATTCAGAGACCCTGGAATCTATAAAAAAGGATGATACTCTATTGCTGGAATTAGGTCTTAAATGGATTAAATATAATCTTTTTGGAGATCAGGAGATATCATGGGCATTGGAGTAGAGGCGCACGGCCGTGCGCCTCTGCCACAATATCGCGTGTTATATAGGTTTTATAATAATCGTCGCAGCCTTGCTGTTATCCAGATACTTTCTGGCCAGTCTTGTGATATCGTCCGCTGTAATTGAAGCATAATCCTTTATTATTGTTTTGCACCATTTCAACTGTTCAGGATGGTCGGCAGAATCGGAAAGAACCGTATTAAGCCAATACCCGTTTTTTTTCAACATATCTTTTATACTCGTGAGGGTTGGATCGACAGCGCGTTTAAGTTTTTCTTTTGTAACCCCTTTTTCATATAATTCCGATACGATATTTTTGACCTCCTGCCGTACCAAATTTGTCTTGTCAGGACTAATATGAATAAACGCAAACAAAACGCCATATCCGGGATATGCCCGACTCGCACGATTATAGGCAAATGGTGAATACGACACACCAAGCTTTTCTCTTATCGTTTTACGAAGCCTTTCTGAAAAAACACTTGATAAGACAGACAAACGGCGGGTCAAGCTGATATTCCATAAATCAGCAGATGGATATGCAAGAACAACAAGAGCCTTGGGAATCTTGGTTGCAACTTTTACTTCCAGATTACGTGAAACCGGAAATAAAGGTCCGCCTGCTCTTTTCGTCATTTCTAAAGGATTTCTTTTTTTAAGTGTTCCAAAATATTTTCCGGCCAGCCTCTCCACCTCTTCAATATTAAAATCGCCGACTACGGAGAGTTCAAGCTGTTCATTATTTAATGAGGTATTAATCCATGACCTCACATTATCCAAAGTCAATGCGCTAAAAGCTTTATAAGGCGGAAAACCGAAGCGTGTATCTCCTCCTGCAAGAAAACGGTTGCCTGAAAGAACCATAGCTCCGTCTATTGAATGGGAAAGAGATTTATAATTCTGGTTAAAACGCTCTGTTACGAGTTTAAAAGCATCTGCCCTGTAAGCAGGATCGACTATATGGGCATAAAGAAGCTGAAACAACAACTTTATTTCCTCAGTTGAAGAACTCCCTGTAAAAAAGAAATTGTCCTCACTTATGCCAAAAGAGACGCTGGCTGTTTTGCCGGCCAGAGCTCGATCAACGGCATCTTTGTCGAGTCTTCCCAGACCACTTTCGTTTACTACATCTTCGCCAATCAAAGCAAGTCCTGGCAGATTAAGAGGCTCTGAAGATCTTCCATAACCAAAATTTAATTTTACTACAACCTGGTCGGCTTTAAAATCGGTTTTCTTTATATTCAAACGGAGACCATTTTTAAATTTTATCTGAATAATATTAAGTTCCGGCAATCTGTTGATGGCAATTACCTGGCCGGGCAGAGCAGGTTCAGGTAGATACGGAAATACGACATCTTGTTTTTCAAGGGGCTTTTCCACTTCCATACCTATGCTTTTATTAAAAGCAGCAAGAATAATCTCATCAGGCGATGCATTATTATCAGATGACTCACAATTAGCTGAAATATTCGCATTACCGGTTACCATAACAAGCCTGTGATCATCAGCCCATGTTGATTTTAAAGCATTATGCACTTCCTTTAATGTAAGGTCAGTAACAACCGGGGTATAGAGCAGTTTTATTTGCTCCGGAGACTGAAACACCTTATTATTATTTAGACTTCTGATAATTTTTTTTGACAATCTACCGCTGTTGCGCGTAGAAGCTCTTTTGACAGCATTATCAAAACTTGCGATATAATTTTTCTTCACTCTTTCAAGTTCGGATTTTGTAAACCCGTATTTCAATGCACTCCTTAACGTTTGTTCAAGAAGAAACAGGTTTTTTTTCCAGCGTTCCGGACTGCAGTCCGCCTCAATACCGGCATATTCGACTTCATTAAGATAAATTCCGGAATTGATAGAGGCGGAAGTAAAAGGCGTATCCGGCTTGCTTACCATTTCATTAATTCTTTCCTGTATAATACTATTGGCAATATTTTTTAGAAGTTTTGCTTTTTGAAAAGCAAAGGAATCATACTCAAGCAAAGCTTTATGTACAGTTTCTATGCTTACAGAAGTACAGCCCGCCTCTTTTTCGTAATGATAAAAAGGCTTGATACCTTTATGCTCTATCAATCCTGTATTCACATCACTCCGTGCGGCAGCTCTCGGTTTCATAATAGAAAATTTTTCTTTAACAAGACCTTCGGCAACCTCCGGGTTAAAATCACCAACCATGACCAGAATTAATTTTTCAGGTCTGTACCATGCATCATAAAATCCTTTTAATATTTTTCTGTGGGCATTTTTAATAATCTCCTCTTTACCTATGGGGAATCTTTCTGAAATCATCGAGTCAGGCAGTTCAAACTTCAAACTTTTAACATAAGTACGATAAGAAGCAGAATCACGAGTTCTTTTTTCAGCAAGAATGACACCCCTTTCTCTTTGAATCTCACTCTCTAAAAGCAATGCTCCTTCCGCATAATCCTTAATTACCAGAAGTCCTTTTTCAAGGTCATCCTTACTCCCATCCGGTAAAATAATATCATAAACAGTCTCATTAAAACCTGTATGCGCATTTGCATCAGCGCCAAACTTCATTCCAATACTCTGAAAATATTTAATGAGTTCTCCAGGTTTAAAATGGGTCGAACCGCAAAAAAGCAAATGTTCGAGAAAATGAGCAAGTCCCTGTTCCTGATCAGTTTCGTTTAGTGAACCTGCAAGTACATCAAGGTGCATCTCAACCCTGTTTTTCGGCTCTGTATTTTTAAGAAGAACATACCTGAATCCATTTGGCAGGATGCCGAATAAAAGCGCAGGATCGGGAGAAAGATCGCTCCCCTCATGTGGCCATTTTGCAAGAGAAATCTCTGTTTTATCTGTTGTCCTAAAAGCGGAAGGCCATTTAAGACAGCCAGTACACAATAAAGCCAGCATAATAGTAAAAAATATTGAAAATCGTATCAACGGAAACCTCAATCTCATCAAACGCATAAACATACTCCTTTTAAAAGGAAGGAACAGGGAGAAAATAAGGAACGGGGACGAAATAACTTCCCCGAGCAGGCTCACAGATTTTTAATATATCAATTTTAAAATGTCAACAAACATGAATTTGCCTCAAGTCTAAGGAAGTTATTTTGTCCTCGTTCCTAAGAATGCGCTACCTTTATAAAACCAGGGCTGGCTATTTTATTATAGATGATACAATGGTTCACCACACAAAATTTTGTAAATGGATAGATGGTGTTATCACTCTTTTTGATCATGCATTCGCTACAAACCTAAAAGCAAAATGTATTGTTTTTCTATACTACAGTGATGGTAACAAAGAAAAATATTTTATCGATCCTGTTTTTTACAACCTAAAATTGACCCATTGCCAATTGAGTTTCAGCACATGTTTTCAGAAAAATTGCAGGCCGAGCCGATTAATTTTTACGGTACTCCAAGAGTGAGATTCAACAAGATCAGCAACGTATACTTCCAATTGCTCAGGCTTCAGTTTATCGGTAGAGTAATCAAAAAAGTTACTGACCCTGCGAACAGCTCTGGAATAAGCGTCAATAGTTTTTTGGGCTTTGCCCTGAAGTTTGAGAGATCTCAAGTGCTGCTGATAAAGCTTGTTAAATCGGTTTACTTCTGATTGTTTCATGGTATACTCCTCATATAAAAGTTTTAAAACTGCCCGAAATTGAGCAGTTATCGGAGCATACACTAATTTCGGTGTTTTCCTGCCGCATAGCGGCTTCCTCCAACTATCGTCCGAACGAAAACTGCTAATTTTCGTTCAGGCACTAACTAAAAAATAAAACAAGGTGTTACAGCCTAATGATGTTTAAATGCTTCAAAATAAAAATAATATATCTATTAAATCTTTAATAGATGCGATTCCAGGTAGAAACAGAGAAATTGATTGCGCGGGATTATCAGGATCGGAACAGGGATATCTTGTTTCCAGAATATACGACAAGCTCAACTCGCTGATTGTTATAGTGGTTCCTTCTCAAAAGTATGCAGAGAAGTTTGCTGAGGATCTGGATTTTTTCAGTAACGGCAAATTTCCTGTACTCCTTTTTCCGTCATACAATATTCTTCCTTTCACAGATGTTGCATATAATAATCAGATTGCTGCGTTGCGTATCAGCACTCTTTACAGCATGATCAATTACAATATCCCGCCGATTGTAATTACAACTCCCGGAGCTTTACTTCAGAAGATTATTCCGAAAAATGAACTTGACGATTTTGCCGAGATTGTTATGGAAGGAGAAGAATGTGACAGGGATCTTTTAATCAACAATTTGATTGCCGGAGGCTATATGCGCTCCGTGATTGTTGAAGAACCTGGAGATTTTTGTGTAAGGGGTGGAATCCTGGATGTATTCTCACCTGGTTATGATGATCCGGTCAGGATAGAATGGTTTGGAGATATAGTCGATTCCCTGAGATTTTTCTCCGCTGCAAGCCAGAGAAAACTTAATAGTACCACAGAGGCAGTATTGCTCCCTGCGGGAGAGGTGATAATAAAAAAAGAAGCCCTTGCTGCAGTTGTCAGGCGCATTAAAGAGCAGGCTGCAGCTCTCAATATCCCCGCTGCTGTTTCCAGGGGTATTATTGATAAAATCAAGAATGAGGGCCTGTTTCAAGGCATTGAAAGTATGCTTCCGATGATTTACCCTGAACTCGGCACTTTTTTTGATTATCTGCCTGGAACAGCTCTTTTTGTTTTGTCTGATCAAGATGAACTGGAAAAGAGTGTCGCAGCATTTTGGGAAATTGCGTCTAAAAATTATCTTGAAGCGCCTGCTGAAGACAAATTTTGCGCATCGCCTGAAACAATTTATCTGGAATGGA
>JAGGWL010000312.1 GCA_021157555.1 Deltaproteobacteria bacterium
CTACAGGAGGGCATGGGAGGTCTCTCTCTTTTATTATATCCATAACTTCAAAAATAATAGCCAGCGCACTTTTGTCATCAGCTCCCAGGATTGTAGTCCCGTCACTTCGAAAAAGGCCGTCTTTTAAAACTGGCCGAATACCTCTGCCCGGCTCTACCGTATCCATATGAGCGCTTAACAGGAGAGCTGGAGCATCTACATTCCCCTGGAATTGGGCAACAATATTCCCTGTTTCACCACCAATCTTATCGTTCGCTCCGTCTATTGTTATCTTTGCGCCAAGGCCTCTTAACATTTTGATAATTTCATTTGAAATTGCGCCTTCTTCTTTTGAAACACTATCAATTCGAACAAGCCTCATAAATGTTTCAGCCAGTCTGGGTTTATTTACCCCGAATTTGTTTAGCATCGATGATCCTTATAAAACCATTGATTAAAATTAAAGGTTAATATATAAAGTTATTTTCTAAGGAAGTGCACAGCTCACTGGTGGGGCTCCCGGACTTCAAATCCGGTGTGAGGCGCTAGAACCGTCTCGGGTGGGTTCGATTCCCATGCACTTCCGCCAAATATAAAATTCCTTATTCTGCATTAAATACCAGATAAAAACCTACGCATAAAAAAACAATATTTGCTGTACATGCTGCAATTACAGGCGGCAGCATACGGCCATATCCCAGGGACATACAAAAACTGTGAAAAATCCAGTAAACAAAGGCTGTTCCTATACCAATTGCTATTTTCACCGGCATGGCTTCTTTTGTTTCACCTTTAAGCGCAATTCCTGATCCAATCAAACACATTATAAAACAAACAAAAGGAAAAACTATTTTGGCGTAAAGATCAACCCTGTATTTTTTTGCATCATATCCTTCTTTTTCTATTTTGTTAATATATGCAAACAGCTCAAAAAAACTCATCTCCTCGGATTTTTTTATGACTTTTTTAAGATCCTCGGGCATAATATCAAGCATTCCTTCTTTCTCAGCATTAAATTTTATTCGCTTTTTTTCATCTTTTTCTGTTAGATTCTGTTCCAGGACATCATAAAAAAACCACTTTCCATTTTTAAAAAGTCCTTTTTTTGCATCTATTCTTTTAATCAATTTAAATTTTTTGTCAAAATTATAAATAGTAATTCCAAAGGCGGTCATAATTGTGGGATCATAATACTTGATATGAGTTATTGACGAGGTACTCTTAATCCATATATTCTTTTCTTTTGATATAAGAGTATTCTTCTTTTTGACATCTTTCAGCCATATTCTGTTTGCTTTTTCCGTAGAAACAGGAACAATCACCTCTGAAATTACAAAAAGAAAGAGCGTAAACAAAAGACCCAGTAAAAGAACCGGTTTTAGGATATAAAAGGTGCTGGCGCCCCCACTTTTTAACGCTATTGTCTCATTATTCTTGATCATTATACAAAAAACAATAAGAACAGCCAGGAGAACCGCAACAGGAAGTACCTGAGCAATGATAAAAGGTATTTTCAGGATAAAAAAGAGGAGAGCTTTGGAAATAGAAACATGAGCTTCCAAAAAATCATCTATTTTTTCAAAAAAATCGACAGCCAGGTATATACCGATAACAACACCCAGTATCATAACGGAAAATTTAATAATCTCTTTCAAGATATATCTGTATATTATCGGCATAAATATTGTAATATTGTAAGAAACGGGTACGACATAACTTCCACAACCATGCATCACAGGTTTAGGTCATTTTTGTCCGATCTAATTTGACAAAAATTAAATCGTATGAATCCACTTTGCACGCTTTGGTGAGAGTATGACAAGATGATTTTTAAATTGCTCTGAAGAATGGAGACGTAAAAATGGTAAAAGAAGCTTTATAGTGTTTTGCGACGTTGTAGGATTAACCTTCAACCGAATTACACCTGGATGCTTACTAAGAGGGAGGACTACCCAATCACCAAAATGTTCATCAAGAGTAAGAAGAATTCGATTTTCAATAATTGCTTTCTGCAATATTTCATAGTCATCTGCTCTGGCCTGACCGACTTCAGACGCACGAATAGCATCATGGCCTTTAACACGCAAAGCCTGAGCTACATCCATTCGCAACATTTGATCCAGATAAAGCTTAAGAAACTCAGACATAAGCTGCTATGACTTCTGTGTGATCAATAAATGCCTTGGCATAAAGCAAGGTTGCCTGAATATCTTCTTTCTTTAATTCCGGATAGCCAGCAAGCAAAATATCCCAGGACTCACCTTCTGCTATTTGTTCTAAAATAACAGAAACAGGAACTCGTGTTCCTTTAATCACAGGCTTTCCATTGCAAACTCTTGGATTAAGCTCAATTCTGTCCATTAGAATCATCACAACTTCTCCTAAAAAATTTTTATTATAATAACTTATCTATGATACTAATGTCAATTAATTCGTGTTCCATTCATGACATTCGTGGGACTGATAAATGAAGGATGCCTATATTACTTTTGAAAGATTCTTTTAAAAAAATTATATAAAAACATAATATTTACCGGTGAATCCCCGGCGGCTTTGACAAGCAGGAATATAGCAATGACGCCTATAACTATATCAGGAATCCACATTCCGATTACAGGTGGATACAGGCCGGCTTCGCCGAAAACAAATCCGGCCGACATAAGGAGATAATATAAAAGAATAAAAAATAGACCAAGCCCAATGCCGTATGACCGTTTTGCCGAACTTGTCTGGACTCCTAATGGAACGGCAAGCAACCCCAGAGCAAAGCATGCAAAAGGAATTGAAAACTTCCTGTAATATTCCATTAACGCCTGAACATATTTCTCATCACCGGGGGATGTTTTTTTTAGATAAAGCCGAAGTTCTGAAAGGCTCATCTCTTTTTCTTTTTTTTTAATCTTTTTAAAATCATAACCGACCTTGGTAATGTCGAGATTTATATCATATGTCCCAAAATTAATAGTCTGAACTGATCGTTTTTCAAGATCTACTCTGTTTATCAGACCATTATACAAACGAATCTTGAAAAACAGCTTGGCAGGATCGCTAAAGATTACACCTTCGGGAGAAACTATGGTGCTGGCAATATTTTTATCTCTCTGATCTTCTATAAATACATCTGTAATAGTTTTATTCTTGATATCAACCTTGTTAACATATAGCACAACCCCTTTAAACATCTCATTAAAGGTTCTTTCTTTAAGGCCTATATCAATATGGGATGATGCAATTTTGTATGTCAATTTTTTAAACGCAAATTTTCCCCATGGGACTCCGCTGATAGTCATAAAAGCTGTTAAAACTGCACCTGCAAAGCAAAAAGCTATCACCGGAGGAAGAAGCCTGTAAAGGCTGAATCCGCCTGCTTTCATAGCGACAATTTCATTATCACCTGCAAGACGCATAAAGGTTAGAAGAACAGAGACCATCACAGAAATGGGAATTACAAACTCAAGAAAATGGGGGATTGTGTAAACAAGCAACATTACAACAGAGGTTAAACCTATGCTGTAATTAACTATCAGGTTGGTAATATCAAGGATCTTTGCCATAAGAAAGACAAAGGTAAAAAACATAAGGGAAAGAACAAAGGGCGACAGCATCTCCTTAAAAAGATACCTGTTTAATATGGAATTAAGCCGCATAAATTTATCACCCCTAAAGGCCGAAGGCCGCCCTAAAACCGCTGATCCAACACTTTTTTAGCCTCACCCACAACAAACAGGGAACCTGCGATACAAACAACTTCATCCGGCAGGGCAGTATCAACTGCATGAGTTGCGGCCTCTCCCACATCGCGAATTATGCTGATATCAGATGCAATTTTTTTTGCAACGGAATAGAGTTTATCCGTTGATAGAGATCGGTCGATTTCAGGCTGAGTCAGAATTACCCTGCTGCAAAGCGGTATCAGGCATCTGAGCATATCTTCATACGGTTTGTCGTCCAGTATGCCGACTACAAGGGTTATCTTTTTGCCTGCCATATTTTCTGATAAATAATCAGCCAGCACTTTTACAGCATCAAGGTTATGCGCACCGTCCAGAATAACAATCGGTGATTTGCAGACTATCTCAAGTCTTCCAGGCCATTTAGTATCTAAAAGACCTTCCCTGATTTTGGATAAAGGAAGATTTAAACCTTTAGATCTTAATATTTCACATACGGCAAGAACAATAGCAGCATTATCTATCTGGTGCTCTCC
>JAGGWL010000222.1 GCA_021157555.1 Deltaproteobacteria bacterium
ACTGAGCTATAATAAAATTTGAAAACCTCTGAAACTCGCTGCGCTCAAACAGCCAGAGGTTTTCAAATTTCACCATAGCTCAGTCCTGACATCTAATGGTCGGCGTTATAACCAAGCCCAAAAATTTATATTAAACTGGCTACTATATATTCACCTATTTTTTCCGCAGATCGCCCAAAAAGTCTGTCTGTCTCTATCATTTCAACATATTTGTCATCCCAGACCAGGCTGTTTTCCTGAACAATATTCTTTATATGTTTGTATTTTCCTCCCAGAGCCTTTATCTTTACAGGAAGGGGAATCTGCTCTTTAAAGGAAATATGAAGCAACAGCAGGTGTTCTATGATATTAGGCATATCAGAAGATGCTGATAATACAGGAATAATAATTATATTCCGGTCGTCTTTTCTGCCTTTTCCAATATAAACATTTTTCTGCCTGATAATTATTTCTTTTGTTCCTCGAAGCATCTTCTGCTTTTCAACACGGGATGGAAACGGTGCCAACGAGCCTTCCTTGCTGATTATCTCTATGACAGTATCATCATCAGGTTCTCCCAAAAGGCTCAACCCTGATATTTTGTACAAAATGACACCATGAATTTTAGAAATAATCTCTTGAAAATTCTTTAATACCAGAACATTACTGTTTAAAATTTGTGAGATTTTCAAATCATGTGCTGTGACCGCATCAAAAAGAATACCCCCAACCTTTGTGCTGATACGGCTTGTTCCTACGGTAACGGTTTTGGCCTGATGTTTTATAGCATCAACAGGCCGGGACATAGAATTGATTGAGCTGCCCAGGCAATTAAAGAGGATGTCGAGCATATTCAGAGCCGTTCCCTTTTGCCCAAAGTCTATTTCAAAATCTGATACAGGCAGACGTCCTGACAGATATTTCAGTATAAGTATAAGATCCGAAGAATCGGTTATACCTATCGGATATTCTTTTTTTGTTCTCACCGCCCTGAATTCATTATAAAAAAGTGCTATTTTTTCCCTGAATCTGTTTTCAAGAATTATCTCATAGCCATTAAACCCCTCCATGGTATAGCCGTCTATTATAGCACTAAGCTCTTCCCTGAAAGTATGGAGAAATTTAGAACCTTCATTGATGGACAGAGCAGCATAATATCCCCATAAATGACCTGCCAGGGTATTTACAATCGGGGCAAAGTGATGTTTTACAACCGGAACATAAAAAATATCTTTGGAATAAGGTTCAAACTCAATTTCACCCTCATCGGCAATTATCACCGTAGCAGCCTTGTGAGCATAAAATATGGCGGTATCTTTGACAATATCTCCAATAACAGTATCTTTTGTACCGGCAGCGCAAACAATTATCAAAGGCTCGGATGAGAGATCAATATGTTTTTTGTCCTCTACAAAATCAGATGATATGGTTTTATAGCATAATTCACTAAGTTTAATCCTGACTTCATCCGCAGATACCTTGTTCGGGCCGCTTCCAACTGCAGCCCAGTAAATTCTTGTGGAAGCGAGTCTTCGGGCTGATTCCCCGAGTTCATCTTTTTTGGAAAGAATCTTCCTCATCTGATCAGGAAGCTTAAGCATCTCCTTAATCTCGGAGTCAACAAACGCAGCATTCCGTTTTCCTTTCAAATGGGCGATATTAAGCCCCAGCAGGGCACCTGCGATAATCTGGGAATAAAATGCCTTGGTCGAGGCAACGGACATTTCTATATCCCGTCCGCTGCTGGTGTACATAACTCCATCTACTTTAAAAGTAAGATCCGAATCTCTTCTGTTTACAATGCCGAGTGTATGGGCACCCCTCTCCCTGACCATATCAATAGCCCGGTTGGTGTCCGTTGTGGTGCCGGACTGGCTCATGGCAACAACCAGAGCATCGGCCATACTCATTGCGCTATCATCGTCATTAATCGTAAATCCGCTAAGTTCGGATGCTTTCAGTGCCCCGATATAAAGTGCAGGATCATTCATGTAATAATTCAGGATATCGGAACATGCCTGGGCGGCAACCCCGGCTGTGCCCTGGCCTACAAAAAAAATCCTTCTTATTCCTGTCCCGTCGCTATTTATACCGATTACAGCATTTTTTAAAGATTCGGGAAACATCGTTTTATCCAGCGCAAGGATATGCAGCCCAGTCCCTTTATCATCAATTTTCCATCTATTCAGCAGGGTTTTTTCAACAGAAATCGGAGATTCTGAAATTTCTTTCAGAAAGTAATGGGGAAATCCCTGACGATCAATGTCTCTTGATGTAATTTCCGTATATTGGATATCATCTTCACCAAGCTCAAGAGGAGTCCCATCATAAAACTGAGCATCAATACCGTCCAGTCCTCCTGAAGATTCCTGATTCAGCACAAAAATCTGTCCCTGAACGGGGCCGGTTTTGCCATCCACAACCTTTTCTCCGTTCATTTTCAGGTAACTATTTGTTTCTTCGACAAACCCGTATACCTCTGACACTGAAAGATAGTAATTATCGGCAAGCCCTATAAAAACAGCCTGGCCGCTCCCTTTTTGAGCCAAAAAAAGCTTGCCCGGCGCAAGATCGGTATGCATGGATATTGCGTGCGAGCCATCAAAATCATTAACCGCCATACGAAAAGCTTCAGAAATATTCATACCACGGTTTAAATATTTTTCTATCTGCAATGGTATTATTTTAGTATCTGTAGTTATATCTTTATGAATATGGCATCCACTCTTTTCATATTCTTTTTTTAACGTTCTGTAATTATCAATATCACCGTTAAGACAAACATGGATAATGCCGCAGCCTTCATTGTTATCGCCAATTGTTTTATTATCGACCGGATGACAATTAGGTTCACTAATTGAGCCTATGGATGCCCAGCGCGTATGGGCCGAAACAGTATTATTTTTACAGGAAACACAGGAAAGAAGATGAAGTATAGAATCTTCCTTTACCTGACTGCGGATATAATTAATATTATCACCCAAACTGCCGATCTCGGCGGCGATCTTATAAGTAATGATTACAGCGACAGTGCTATTTTTTCCATTATTTCCATTTTCTCTGATACTGATGCTTTTGTTAACAAGGACATCATATTTGGAACGTTTTTCAAACTCCGCCATTAAATTTTCGTTACTATTCCGGATGGCTTCAAAAAATAGTTCATATTCATTCTTTTCCAGAACAAACAACAGGGATATACCTGTGGAATCGCGGCCTCTCACCTCCAGATAGTCGATGCTGTTAAGAATTGCATTAATTTTTTTAAAAATCACCAGCGTTGATAAAGAAGGTTCTGTTTTATTATTTTGCA
>JAGGWL010000220.1 GCA_021157555.1 Deltaproteobacteria bacterium
ATCATATAAAAATCTTGAGGCTCAATCCCATTTGGTATCACTGTTATCTTGCTATGTTCCACACCATATTCACCAGCAACTTTTTGCTTCATGTCATTGCTAACGGCAATAATATGGTCAACAGATTTTAACGTATTTATCACCATTTTTTTTCTCAAAGAATTTTCAAAATAGCAAATGCTTTCATTACCCCTGATTGTCACCACTATTTTCTTATTAAACTTTCTGGCCCATCTAAGCCCTGCAAAAGCATCAGGATAGACCCAGTGAAAATCAAACAAATCAAAGTCATTTTGTAAAAATTGTTTTTTTATAAAAGAATTTAAAGAACAATAATAAAGATAACCATCAAAATATTTACAATAGCGTGGAATAAGAAAATAGCGTGGATGTAGAACATAAAGCCCTTCAAAGTTTTCAACTTTTTCTATCTCATTTATTCCTTTATACTTACCAGCGATAGAAAGCATTGGAAAAATAGGTACCGGAGCAACCATTACAATATTAACTTTACTTGCTATATGCTTTATACGTTCTTTAACAAAAATACCTGAGTTTGGTAGTACCTTATTAGGAAACATATGGGACATCACAATTACCTTCATATGATTTACCTCTGCGATAATAATTTCTGAAGACGCAATAATAGCTTTAAAAATTTTTTAGAATATATATGCTGAAAATATATAGCAACTGCTTTGCCAACAAAAAACTGTTTATTATTCAACACAACATAATGGTGAGCACATGTTTTTAAAAGTGCTTGTAACTCATAAATATGCAAACAAAACCTTGTATCTTTACTAACTTCTGTTTTATCAAAATACGTTTCAAGAAAAACATTTTTATAATGATCAAAAATGCTTGTATTTGCCGCACATAGATATGGCAATAATTCCAAGTTTACAAGAAATCCAGTTATATCTTGCTCAACAGGCTCATTTCTAATCGAATCAATATCTAATACTACAACAGTGTCATTATTGACGATAATGTTTGAAAAGCCAAAGTCCCCATGCCGATTTTTGCAAGTACAAGAAATTTTAGTTCTATTTTTTTCTATATAACAAAGAATACCCGTTATATTATCCAAAATACGCTTATCAAATCCATATTGATTGATTGTCTTTCGATATTTTTGGTGACCTTTTAGAAATGACAGATATTGATATGTGTCATTAAAATACTGACTATTCAAATTTGCTTCTTCATTTACTTTTGATGTTGAATGAAAAACTCTCAGCCATAAAGCACATAATTGTATAATACTTGATATATAATGAAGGTTGTTTTGCTTAAAAAACCTATGATTCTTAACAAGAATATTACTTAGTTTTTCCCCTGATACTGCTTCGGTTAATTGAACATTCAAATCATTAACATAATCTAGCGGCCGTGGGCATGCTATCTGAGGTATATTGTTTAATTTATTAAACCGATAATAATGTTGCAATTCCGTGAGGCCAACATTGCGGTTCTCAAAAACAGGAGAACTCTTCGCAAATATGCCTTTTACAAATTTCTCATTTTTTATTTCATAGTAAAATATTTTGAAAGAAGAACCTTTGAAAGGCTTCCTAATTATCACAAAATCTCCGTTAATTTCTGGAAAATATGTCCTCGCATGTTTTTGAATGTGTTTCTTAATTAAATCAGCTAAACAAGTATCGTCCATAAACACAGCTCCTCAGCTTTAATCTCCCGCTCTTATGATGACAGTTTTATCTATATATGTACTTCGGTATTAAGTAGTTACGAAAATCGTTTGGGGTGCCTTGGCAACCAGATTCAGCGGCTTTAATAATATTATACATCTCCCGTGATGTAACAAAATGCAAAATATAGTTAACCCCATCATTATATTTGTTAAGAAGATATTTATAAATATCCTTTGCTTGTTCACCAAAAGCAACATCGTGATTAATCTCTGGCCCACCATGACAATGGATTTTGACAAATACCCATTCTGGCCTACCATTTACATGAATATTTGTTTTTATCCATGTATCAACTCTTTGAGGTGTTGGTTTATTTTGATAGCCAAATGAACCTGACTCTATAGCAGGCCATAATAATTTACCCTTCCTCTTTAATCGAATACCGATCGGCCCGGTAATCATCATAAGGTCGACATCCAAAGGTATATTGCCCACAGTCACGGGGACACCGGAATCATAGGATTTCGGCAACTTTGGATCGTCTTTGCAATAATATATCGTATTAATCATTTTTGCCTGACATTTGTTAACTGATGGAAAAGTGAAATCGGCAAAGCATCCCATTTCTTTTAAGATGAGTATTTCATCATTAACTCCACAAATTTTAGGACCACCGGAATTATCCAAAGACCAGTCACCATGAATAAAAGCAAACCGTTTCGTCCCATCAGGCAAGCAGAAAATCCCATATTTCGAATAATCATCAATGCATTTTTTTATTTTGGCACGAAGTGTTTCGGATGTGTCTGGGAATGGCTCCATGTGGTTATGGTGCAGGTGCATTTCAATTTCACCATAGTTAGAGTTGCATAACCCAACTAAATCCTTGAGAAAAATATGATTAAGATGCGGTGGGTAAAACCAGGTATGCTGGGGTGGCTTTCCGTCTGCATCACGATATTTTTCAGCCATGGCAGGATATCCCTTAACCCATGCCTGTACTCTTTGCTTAGCTGTTTTAAAATCCACACCACCGTGAAATGGTTCAAAATGATCAACAAAACAAAACATGATATGCAGGGGCTTTTTTGTTTTCCTTGCTCTTTTCTTGAACAATTGCTGCCAAAGGTAATGCGGCAGCCAATATTGAAGGCCTTTATCAGTAAATTTTGACAAAATACTCCTTTTGAATTGATTTTTATACTATAGTAAAAAAACCGTTTATTTTGACCGGTTAACTAAACAAATTGATATTTTAACAATTGGTTGTTATAATAATAATTAAGTATGTCAACTGGTTATAATGGAGAGAATCAGCCTGTTAGTAACAATATGAAACCTTTGCAAGATGTTCAATTTCGTTCAAGTTCAAGGAAAGCTAAAATTTTAACCGCAGGAATACATTGAGTATTTTGAGGATAAAATTTAAGCCTGACGCCGAAATTGGGCGAAAGGGGGCGTTTTGCAAAGGTCTCAATATATCAAGCAAATTTAATACACCTATCATATAATTTCCTATGATATTCTGGCTAACCGTTTCGTAATAAATCTCCAACTTTTTTGAGCATGCCCTCTTACAACGCCATCTGTAAGGCATAATAAAATTATATATAACACGAAATAACTGATAGATATATTCAGGATATTCAATATTCTATTGCTTGCCCCAAAAAAAGAAACATAATAATCTACCACAAAAAAACAGATAGCACCAAGCAGCAAATGGTGGATGATACTCTTGCAGGGAAGTTGTACTTTAAAATAGCGTCTGGAGATAAGATAGAAAACTGCTATATAAAATATATATGACACCAAAGTTGTATAAGCCGCGCCCATAATTCCAAATTTCGGAACAGCGAAAATATTTAAACCGATATTCAACAATGCGGCCATACTCATAACATAGAGAAAAATCTTGGTTTTCTTCACCAAATGCAAACCAACACTAAAAGGAAAATCCAAACCATGAAGAAAAACACCTGCCAATACAATAGGAACTACTTGTGCGGACTCCTTATATTTATCTGATGCCAGAACAGTAATAAGATCAGATGAAACCAGTATTGAAATAAAACAGATAGGAATGGCAAGCATCAAAAAGTATCTGATCGTAGATGTCAGCAGCCCGTTTAGTTCATCTATTTTTTTATTTTCCCAAAGTTTGAATACCACAGGCAGCAATGCAAGATTCAACGGGCTGACGATCAATTCCTTTGCATATTCGCACAAAGTGTACCCGACACTGTATATCGCAACATCTTTGCTGGTCATAAAGGCAGCAATTATATACCGGTCACCCGAATTAAAAAGCATTATCGAAATAGCGCTAAGGGACAAAGGAATTCCGTACTTAGCGGAAACAACAAAAATTTCTTTTGAAAATATCCCCTGAGATAAAGAAAAAAGATTGGTTTTCTTAAAAAACAAAAAAGCAAGTACGAACACAATCAAGCATTCTGCTACCAAAATCCCTGCATAGTATGACGTAAGGCTATTAAAAATCAAAACCAGAGAAACGGCAATCAACATTCCTCCATATTTTCTAAGAATTCCATTAATATTATATGAAATAATTTTTCCTTCCAGTCGATATGTCATATTAAGCAGGGCAAACAGATTCTGGGCAATCATCCAGATTAGCGCTAATCCAAAAGGCAAAAAGGCATATTTTGCGGAGAGGCAATAAAACGATAGAATTTTACAACCGGTCAATGCAAAAAAGGAAACCAAAAATCCAAAAATTACTATACTAATAAGAAGAGTTGAAAGAAAAATCGGTAACGATTGCTGCTGCTTATATTTTTCATAGAACCTTAATATAGCACGATTTGCACCGAGTGCGGAAAGAGGCGCCAGCAAACTGACCGTCACCCCTATCAGGCTGAAAAGACCGTATTGCTCCTTTGAGAATATGCGGGTGAAAATTGGAAATGATACAAGCCCTGATGTCATTATCAAAAACTCACCCCAAAAAAAATTGGACGTTTCGGTAAGCAGCTTTAATTTTTTATTTAATTTATGCATATTTCGTCATAGGTATAATTTTTCCTGGCTTGTGAAATCAGCAATCACTATTTAGGGTTTGACTTATTAACATATTAAAGTTGTTCCTTTTTTCAGTTCAACATTTAAAATTAAACATTCAAAATTGTGTCTGAACTGACTTTTCATTCAAACACTGATTATATTGACTGCATAATTTTATTTTATAAATCAAGATCACCCTCAAACCATGACACATTGTTAAGGGATGCGAAAAAATCACTATTTTTCGGCTCAAAAATATTAACAAAAACATCACGCCCTTCTCTTTTCATGAAACCGTGCTGTTTAAGCATTTTTTCAAAACGCTCTGGACCGTAATGGAGAATAGATATGGTACTATGTTTCTGCCCGTACATCTTTTTAATAAACTTTGAAAGCAGGACATGAATGCCGGAATCGGATCCAGGCAAAAAAAATTCCTGAACTATCACTTCCTTATCATCAAGCGTATAAATTACATACCCCAGTAATTGTTCCTTACAGTACAGAGCAAATATTTCGGGATCACCCTGACATAGACCGGTGGCATACCTCCACTTCAGATACTCAGGCGATTTTTTTAAAATATTCTCCACCGCCGGATTTTTCGGAATCAGAACCTGTTCTATCGTCACACCCTTTTCAATAGAATTTTTCCACAAATTGAAATACCGAAATTTTATCCAGGGATCTATTGATGCGAATTTTAATACCAAATCCACAAATGAAGCTACCGCCTTTCGGGGAAACCTCCATTTAATAATGGCTGAAATCTTGTCCTTGCTTTTGAGCACTTTGCTCCATCTGTATGCTGTGCCGATTTTTTTGTACCCTACTCTTTTAAAGACCGGCTGTGATTTTTCGTTTGGCATGGCCAGCAGCGCCTGATATCCGTATTCATCACAGCCTTTGATCAGCGCTTTCAGAACCATCAGGGCAGGCCCCAGGGTGCGATGCTTTTTTAAAATAAGCATATCGCAATTGACACCTAAAAGGATTTGTTTCCCGTTCAATATAGCTCTGCACGGAAAAACAGCTACGCTTCCCACAGGGTTTTCAACGCCATCATAAAAAATAAGCCATGCAGCAGACTTCCCATATGAGTTCTCTGTAAACATATTTACCATTCTTTGAGAACCTGGATATTTCAGGATCTCATTCCACAAACAAAGCAGATCTTCGCTATCCTGCTCAAAATTAAATTTTCTTGTAGTATATCCCATTGCGTTATTCCCTGAAAT